>NZ_CDSBKO010000005.1:0-139148 GCF_977115655.1 Aquimarina sp. | reverse complement strand
CCTTTTTATTTACTTCAAAGGTACAATAGGTTCCTTCTTCTTCAAAAGCATAATAGATGCTCCTGCTACAGGAGGATAAAAATAATAATGTTACTATATATAAGACAGATCGTATCATTTATTTGGTTTCTTTTAAATAATTATGGGTTTTGCCTGTGGTACGCAATATATCCCACTGCCATTGGTAAAACACCTTGCGCTGCATAGTGGTGTTTTTAGACCCGCTATCGGTATGGGTATAATCCATATAGTTTTCTAAACTGGTGGATTTGGATTTCTTTTTTGGTAGTTCTTTTCCTTTTACAGCAGTTTTTTGTTGTACCTCTAATTCTGCTATTTTTTGGGTTGTGGTGTTAATTTCTTTTTCTAACTCTTCTATATTTTTTATAGCCCCCGTTCCTATAGATAAAGGATTGCTTTCTATTTCTAATGATTTTTTTACATAATCAACAAAAAACTGTTCAAAATTAGCGATATTCTTATTAAAAAATAATTTGGCATTCATTACTCTTTGTATAGAAGAATAATATGCATTTAAGTTGTTTAATTGATATAATTCTATATTGGTTAATTTATTATCCTTTTTTAAATTATTTAAATTAGCTAAATCCTTTTTTTTGTCAATCAATCTTTTCAACTCATCCTTTAAACTATCTAATTCACTATCCACATCCTGTTTATAGGTAACCCCGTCTTGTTTTAGGATAGTAGTACCAAGATCGTTAGAAAAGGTATGCTCTAATCCCAGGCTATGCCCAATCTCGTGCAAAGTACCAGTAATTGCAGTGGCATCTTGCAACAGCAGATTAAATATATGTGCAATCCCCGAGGTGGTAGCAGAGTATGCCGCAGCATCGCCGTATGCCCCATATATATTCTGGGTAATAAACAAATGTATTTTATGGGTTTTATCCAAAGCGGTATCTGCACCTCCCAATTGGTCATACGATTGTTTGGCTTGCAGGTACCCGGTATATGCTGCCTGTACTTTTGGGTGCTGCCAGATGGTGGTTACCATTTTTTTGTCGTACCCTTTTTTGGCTTGCTGTATACCATCTTTATTATAGCTGTATTTTTTATCAAATACCTCTAATAGCTTTTGCCCTTTTTCTTTTACTTTTTCTTCTGCCTTGTTTTTTTGTCCCTGATTTACCAGCAGGGCAGCATACCTGCTCTCTACCATAGTATTATATTGTAGTGCGGTATTTTCGTTTTTAAGGTGTAGTTTGCCCTCTCTATCCTCCAGATACTGGTCTAATTGCGATCTGCTTAGGGTAATTACATTGGTATGCGGTGCCAGTACAGCATGTATGTACGACTGGTTAAAAGATTTGGTGTTAAATGCTTTTACCAAAGTGTTTAAAAAAGGGCTGTTGGGTATTTTGTCTACCGTTTTGCCTTCGGTAGTTGCCAGTTTAAGCATTACGGGTTGTATGGTGGTGGTATATCGCTCGTGATTGGGGCATACGATCAATTGCCCCACGATTTTATCGGTTTCTTTGGTAATACGCCTGGCAGTAATGGTTACAGGGGTGCTAAACTCTTGCAGGCACTCGATCTGTAGCTCGCCTATGGCAACCGCGTTATGGGTAGCATCTTTTTGCCCGCCCATGGTTAGCATAATGGTTACCGCGCCGTTATCATTGGCTCCTGCAATGGCCACCCTATCGGGGGCAGAGGATATAAAATGTATTAGCCCCAGATCGGGATCCCCATTGGTAAACTCTTTGCCGGGCTCTAGCCGTACATATACTTTGGCACCGGTAGTATTGCCATTGGCATTGGGCGGGTATAACGACAGGTAAGAGCATAAATGCCTGTGGTCGCCATCTACGGTTTCTTGCCGGGATTCTACCCCGGCAACAACAGCATACTCATTTACCATACCTTCTGCCATAACCTTGGTATCAAAACGATCAAAGCCAAAGGTACCGGTATAGCCGGTATCCTTAGCACCATAATTGCCCATGGCATGCTCTTTGGACCGGTAAAAGGATACTACCCCCGGTAGTTGTGGCTTGTTAAGGTGGGGGATGGTGATATGGTTAGAGGGGTTGCCGGTTTGGGATATTCGTATGGGCATAGGTTATATTTTTTGGGTTTCGACAATCTCTAATGGTACCTTGGTAATATCCCCGGTAATTACCACATTGTTTAAAATATCGTTTTCTAGTAGTTTGCCACGGTACATAAAATCATGGGGATAGTCAGACAGGTCTATATTTAGTTTTTCGTCTTTTCGGTTCGAGGTTTTTATAAGTAAAATTGCTTTTCCCAAATAGGTCTCGTCTATAGTGTTGCCTTGTTCGTCCTCAAAATGTGCAGACTCTATAATAAGCTGTTGGTTGCTGTTTTGCACAGAGGTATAGGGTTGTTGTTCTTTTGGTTTAACCCAACTCTCTTGCCAGGGTTTTATATGCGTTACCCCTTTTATTTTGTGTATTGCTGAGGATATTTTTAAGGTAATGGTCATTGGTTTTTCGCCATGGGTGCAAAAGGATTCGTGCCACATTACCAAAGCAGAATCATTAAAATGGTACTCAAAAAGCACTGTGCCATCAAAACTACCTTTATAAAAAACCACTTTAGATTCGGTAAGGGTGCAACGTTTGCCTTTTGGGCTGTGCAGTATCCATCGTTGCAAACGGTCATCATTATGCCCCGCCATAAAAGACAGGGTAAGCATGCCCCCCATGGGTACCTCGCCACAGCGACCTGTTTTTGGGTTTAAATACCTATGGTATTCTAACTCGGTATGCAATAACTCCCTAAAGGTACCAAGGGTGTATAATCTGGCGACTACGTTCATCCAAAAAGATTTTATTTGTATAAATTTTGAACTGCATTAAGACAGCGAAACAGGTTCTTAGACATCAAAGTAACGCAAAATATTGCTATGATGTATAGATGCCGCAAAAGTTTGCGGTTTTACCGTAATTGGTTCTTTTTCAAGAAATAAATTAATGGTGATGGCTCTGGTTTATAATAGCGTTGATAATTTTATCAAAACTGGGCATATCCCATTGCTTAGAAGGAAGAGAGCCAATAATCTGTAAACTTTTTTTGGGGCGAGTCAAAAGCCCTTCCCTTTGGGAAGGATTTAGGATGGGTGTTTAATCCTTTAGAGCTTTTAAAATATCCTCTACAGGGATACACATTGGATTGGAATAATAATGTTTATATCTCCAAGGGAATACCATATACATAGTGCAAGGAATACATTTTTTATTTTTTATCAAATCTATAATCTCATTCTTCTCAAGATATCTGCTTTGTGATCCATCATCATCATATTCGTAAAATAATAATTCTACACTATAAAGATCATCTTCGTTTATATAGTTCTTTGGTTTAGTATCTTTTTCTATAAAAAGACTTTTTATAACCTGTTTATGATAATCTCCAACTTCAAAATTTTCCTTACCAACTAAAGGGCAAATAATTTGAGGATTGCTACGTTTAATATTTGCGATGCTATCAATATTAATATCAGAGGTAAAATATAAGCGATAAGAATCTATATTATTTTGATCTTTAAAAGGTTCAATTTGTTTATAATGAAGGGTTATTGGCGGGATATTATGATCTT
The DNA here is from genome assembly GCF_977115655.1 of Aquimarina sp. Classification (NCBI taxonomy): domain Bacteria; kingdom Pseudomonadati; phylum Bacteroidota; class Flavobacteriia; order Flavobacteriales; family Flavobacteriaceae; genus Aquimarina; species Aquimarina sp. The sequence goes on along the minus strand of NZ_CDSBKO010000005.1, from coordinate 135,559 downwards.
TTAGACAACTAGTTGCCAAAACAGATAAACAGATTAATAAGCAAGTATGTACTATTTTCATTTTGTTTCTATATATTTTTTTATAGCTGCTAGTAATAAACTAGATGCAGAGATGGTTTTTTTTGATAAAATTTCTGTAAACATTTCTCCTGCATTACCATGATTATGTGTAGAGGTATGCATGATATGTGGGGTATGCCATTTTGGTATCCATTGTCCACCTAAATCAGCTATTATATCATCCTGTTCATAAGTATTTGGGTCTGTATAAATATGTATCCAATGTTTAGCTTTTGGCTTTGGTCTATTAAAGTGTATATCTGCAATAAGAGTCACTTGTGTAAGTTCTCCTACAGGATCTAAAGTTATCAAAGTATTTTTATATATCCTTTTTTAGTTAAAATATCAGATAAATGTGCTCCGTTCCACCCTCCTAAACTATGACCAACAATGTTTACTTGTGTGCCATCTTTATTAGGTATTTTGCTTATTACATATTTCTGAATATCTTCTGTACCTTTTACCTCTTTATAGCTTAAATACTCTGATGAATATTGAGGTGTATCAATTAAATTTTCATCAAAAGGTTCTTTTACTTTTTCTTTTACAATTTCTGTTTTCCAATCTGTATAAAACGGTTCCTTATCCCCAGCGCCACCGATAAAAAAGGTAACTACCTGCTTATACTTGGCTTTGGTATTTATATTTGGGTTAAGATTGCCTGTATAGGCATATATGGTAGCGGTATGTTTTCCTTTACTTACTTGTATTTGTGTTTTTAATATTCCATCTTGATATATGCCGCCTGTGAGGAGTTTTTGATGTTGTGCGGTATCTTCATCGTCATAAGTAGCAGACCATTGTATTTGGTTTAAATCATCTCCTTCTTTATAATTTTTTATAGTAGCGTGGTAATAATATGTATGTTTAGGGCTAATATATTTTACTTTATTCCCTGTCTCATCAAAAGGCCCTGATATATTGGTTACTTTTATAGATTCCGTTTTTTGTTGGTTTTCTACAGAGGTATAGGGTTGTTGCTGCGGTGGTTTAACCCAACTCTCCTGCCAGGGTTTTATATGCGTTACCCCTTTTATTTTGTGTATTGCCGAGGATATTTTTAAGGTAATGGTCATTGGTTTTTCGCCATGGGTGCAAAAGGATTCGTGCCACATTACCAAAGCAGAATCATTAAAATGGTACTCAAAAAGCACTGTGCCATCAAAACTACCTTTATAAAAAACCACTTTAGATTCGGTAAGGGTGCAACGTTTGCCTTTTGGGCTGTGCAGTATCCATCGTTGCAAACGGTCATCATTATGCCCCGCCATAAAAGACAGGGTAAGCATGCCCCCCATGGGTACCTCGCCACAGCGACCTGTTTTTGGGTTTAAATACCTATGGTATTCTAACTCGGTATGCAATAACTCCCTAAAGGTACCAAGGGTGTATAATCTGGCTACTACGTTCATCCAAAAAAAGATTTTATTTGTAAAAATTTTGAACTGCATTAAGATAGCGAAACAGGTTCTTAGACACCAAAGTAACGCAAAATATTGCTATGGTGTATAAATGCCGCAAAAGTTTGCGGTTTTACCGTAATGGGTTCTTTTTTAAGAAATAAATTAGGGATAATCAACCAAATATTTGTTTTTAAGCACAGTTCATCCCGGCGATTTGTTCCTCGCGTTAAAAACGGGAATGGGGTCTATTTAGCATAAGGATTATTAATAATGGATTCTGTTCTCCAACGGAATGACAAATCCGCTCATTCCTCTATGCCGCATAAATTTTTGTCATACACAAAAGTATGTTTCTTAAACTTTTTTTAACATAACTGTGCAATCTATAGTCGTTCTAATGCTATAACTTGTTATCCGCAAAAAATCACACAAATACATTAACAGTTATGAAATTAAAATTACTTTTAATTCCATTTATTATCTCTTGTTTTATAGGGATTCAGGATGGATTTACACAATCTGTGTTTATCAATGAAATACACTATGATAATGCAGGTACCGATGTAGAAGAAGCTATCGAAATCGCAGGGGTAGCAGGAACAGACCTTACCGGTTGGAGCATTGTTTTGTACAACGGTTCTAATAGCAGTGTTTACAACACCATTTCTTTATCAGGAACTATAACAGACCAACAAAATGGTTATGGTACCAAAGTAGAAATCCTTTCTGTAAACGGTCTACAAAATGGGTCCCCCGATGGATTGGCATTGGTAGACAACAACAATACGGTGGTTCAGTTTTTAAGTTACGAAGGGGTAATTACCGCAGCAGACGGACCGGCAAACGGTATGACAAGTACAGATATTGGGGTATCCGAGCCTAATACCGCACCTATTGGATCCTCCTTGCAACTATCGGGGGCAGGAACCACAGCAACAGACTTTGTTTGGGAAAACACCACAACCAATACCTATGGGGCAGTAAATACAAACCAAACGTTTGGCAGCCCGTTTACAGCACCCGTAATCAATGAGTTTGTGTTTAACCACACAGGTGCAGATACCGATGAGTTTGTTGAGGTACTATCTGGTGCAAATACCGATTTAAGTGCCTATTGGTTGCTAGAGATCGAAGGGGACAGCAATGCTGCAGGAACTATCGACGAGGTAATACAATTAGGGACAACAGATGCTAACGGGTATTTTACCACTGCCTTTGGTAGCAATACCTTCGAAAACGGAACGGTGGCATTACTGCTGGTAAAAAATTTTACGGGCACACTTGGACAGGATTTAGATACCAACGACGATGGTGTTTTGGATACCACCCCGTGGGAAGAAATAACAGACGATATTGGGGTTAACGATGGCGGGGCATCTGACCTTAATTATGCCACGGTTACCTTATTGCAATCTTTTGACGGAAGCACATTTACCGTGGGTGGGGCTTCCCGATTTCCTAACGGCAAGGATACCAATGCAACCACCGATTGGACCAGAAATGATTTTGACGGTAGTGGGCTGCTTAGCTTTCCTAATGTAATAGCAGAACCGGGAGAAGCCGTAAATACCCCAAACCGGGAAAATGTGGTCATCGAAGAGGTAAACCCAACAGCACCATTGGTAATTAACGAGATAGATGCAGATACACAAGGATCGGATGCTTTAGAATTTGTAGAATTATATGACGGCGGAGCAGGAAACACCCCGCTCGATGGTTATGTATTGGTAAACTATAACGGGAACAACGATACTAGTTACAATGCCATCGATCTGGATGGTTTTTCTACTAATGCCGAAGGGTATTTTGTGATCGGTAATGCAGAGGTTGCCAATGTAGGGTTAGTGGTGCCGGGCAATACGTTTCAGAACGGGGCAGATGCTGTGGCTCTCTATTTTGGAGATGCTACCGGTTTTCCTAATGGTACCGCCGTTACTACCGATAACTTAATAGATGCCGTAGTATACGATACCGACGATGCAGATGATGCAGGGTTATTGGTGTTACTTAACGCAGATCAACCACAAATTAATGAGAATGTAAACGGAAAAAAAGATAGCGAGTCCCTGCAAAGAGTACCTAACGGTCAAGGAGGAGCACGTAATACATCTGCTTATGTAGCCAAAACTCCTACACCGGGTGTAAGCAACGAAGGTATTATTGTAAACCCGGGAGAGCAGATCAGTATTGCCGAGGCAAGGGCCGTTGCCGAAGGAACCACAGTTATAATTGCAGGAGTATTAACGGTAACCGATAGTTTTAAGGGCCCGGCATTTGTACAGGATGCTACCGGTGGTATTGCGGTTTTTGATGAATCTGTACATGCAAACGCTACTTTAAAAGTAGGGGACTCTATAACTATTACAGGAACAAGAGCTGTTTTTAATGATCAGGTTCAGATAAGCTCTGTTACAAAAGTAGTAAACCATGGTCTTCCTCAAAACCCGATCACGCCAATAGATATTGCTTTGGCAGAACTTGGGCAGCACCCGGGAGAACTGGTTAGGGTACTCAATACTACCTTTCCTAATCCGGGAGATATTCTATTCGGAAATTCTAACTTTACTCTTACAGATACCAGCGGAAGCGGGCAATTACGGGTGGATAACGATGTGGCCTCTATCGTTGGCAAAGCACAACCGGCTACCTGCCCCGAAATTACAGGGGTAGTAGGACGTTTTAGGGAGTTTTATCAGGTACTGCCAAGACAATCCTCAGATATTCCTTGTGCAACAGAGTTTGTACCACCGGGAGATACCGTTGGTTTTCCTAAAGAAGATACTTTTGATGTAGTAGCCTGGAACATCGAGTGGTTTGGGGATGAAAGCAATTCACCAGTTGGGCAAAACCCGTTATCTGATGCTATACAGAGGGATAGTACTGCTACAGTATTAAAAAGATTAAATGCAGATGTATATGCAGTAGAAGAAATTGCAGATGATGCCTTGTTTGCCGAATTGGTAAACCTGTTACCGGGATACGATTATATCTTGTCGGATGCAGTATCGTACCCTGGTTCTGGCGGGGTATCCCAAAAAGTAGGGTTTATTTATAATACCCAAACGGTTTCGGTAGTAAATACCAGAGCGATGTTCAAATCCATACATCCTTTATATAACGGTGGTGATGCATCGGCACTTGCAGATTACCCAAGCGATCCTTCTCGTTTTTATGCCAGCGGAAGATTACCTTTTTTAATGACGGCAGATGTAACCATTAAAGGGGTAACAGAACGTATCGATCTGGTTGCATTGCACGCTAGGGCAAATAGCAGTGCAGACCCTCAAAATCGTTATGATATGCGCAAATACGATGTAGAAGTTTTAAAAGACTCCCTAGATGTTCATTTTGCAAACAATAAACTTATTCTTTTAGGGGATTATAATGATGATGTAGACCAAACCGTTGCAGATATCCCTTCTACCATTTCTAGTTTTCAGGAATATGTAGACGATACCGCAAACTATACCATTGTGTCTGCCGCATTAAGCGAAGCAGGATTGCGATCGTATGTGTTTAGGGAAAACATGATCGATCATATTACGGTAACCAATGAGCTTAAGGATGCGTATATAGATAAATCAGTAACCGTTCATTATGAGGTGTATGATAATGACTATGCCTTTACCACCTCAGACCACTTACCGGTTTCTGCACGATTTTTATTAACACCAAAATATGTGGATAACGAGTGTGCAGGAGGATCTGTAGTAGCGTTTGAGCAAGGTAAAAGACAAGATGGCAGAAAAGTTCCCTGGTTTAGGAGCAAGCCAGAACGTGCCATAGGACAACCGCGAGAAAGAAGGTACTTTAACTTTGTAAGCTTAGGGTTTGGGGGATCGATCACTATAGAATTGGACAACGAGATATTTGATAATGCAGATACTAACGAATTTGCAGTATTAGAATCCACAGGGTTTTTTGATAACATACCATGTAATTATTATCCGGAATCTGCAGAGGTATTTGCATCCCAAGATGGGGTATCGTTTGTTTCGTTGGGAACTACCTGCCAGGATGGTGAATTTGACCTTGCGGCGGGTAACCTGCGTTCTGCAAAATATATTAAAGTGGTAGATACCAGTGATAAAAATATTTTTCCTTGGTTTGCAGACGGGTATGATCTGGATGCTATTGTATGTTTAGAAAACGGAGAGCGTATTGCTACCAAAAATAAACTAGCGTATTCCAAAAATCCTACTGCTCTGGAAAGCGAATTACTAACCGAAGAGTTTGGATTAGAAGAAGTACAGGTATCGGTAACTCCTAATCCTGTTAAAGATCAATTATCTGTAGAGTTTAACAGTTTTGCCAATGCAAGCAATGTAAATGTTGTAATTACAGATGTTACAGGAAAAACTGTTTATACACAAACGATCAGGCTTAAAGTTGGACAATCTAAATTGTCTGTCGACATGCATCGCTATCCAAAAGGATTTTATGTAGTTAGAGCTTTGGATACTACAGGAAAATTGAATATTACCCAAAAAGTGATGAAAAAATAAATTTTATAAATATATTTAAAAACAGGGTACGTATTGTTTATAGGTATCCTGTTTTTTATTGTAAAATTGCTAAGTAAAAATATAATCTTACTCATGTAAATGGTAGTATTCCCTAACGCAAAATAAGTCAAAAAACAATAGCGAACTCTTGACTTTATTATTTTACATTTTCTGGTTTTACGTTTTATACCCTAAAATGGATTCCGTTCTTCAACGGAATGACAAAAAACAATAGTGCCCTGAGGTAACTCGAAGGGCAACGCTTCAATAAAAAAAATCGAAATACGATCAAACATGTAATGTTATTATTTTACATTTTCTGGATTATGTTCTTCAATAGAATGAACAAATCACCTATATTTTTGTGTTCTGTAAATTCTTTACTGTACTTAAGAAGTTTAAACCTTCAAGGTTTTTAAAAACCTGTAACAGGTTTTGTGTCAAAGACGAGTGTTTCAGTACTAAAAAAACCTATTCTCGATAGCATTGCCGGGTTTGTCGAAATACAGCTTTTATTCCTTTGAAAACAAAAAATTAAAAGAGTAATCATAAAATCAAGTTATTCAATTTTAGTATACTTTTCTTTACACGGTTCCATACATTGTGTAGGGTAATCGATAATTAGAGTTAGATCCTTTAGTTCAAAATTTATTTTAGACGCTGTAGAAGCGCAAGGTATAATAAGAATGGTTTGATCTACATTATAGGTTCCTGATTTTCCCACAGAGATATCTGTATTTAATGGGCAATAGGATGTATTGCTTTTTAAAGTACCATCGGCAAAAAATTCGATAACTTTTTCCTGATTTGATTTTTCAAAAGTAGCTTTACCATTTCCTATATCGATTAACGTATGGGTTAGCTTCCATTTACCAACTAAAGGGGATTTATTTTTTTTGGCACAAGCAGTGCAAATAGCAAATATAAAAAAGTAGAAAATAAACTTTTTCATGTTTATAAAGATTTAAGAGTTATTTTTTAACGAAGCTATAAAAAATAAGATAGAGTACCTTACGGCTTTACCTTCAAGTTTTTATATTTTTGTATGTGGTAAAAGCTCTGCACAAGAAAGTGCAGGGGAGTGCTTGTTTATGTTTGCTCATATCAATTTTACTTTGAAACAGCAGGTGCAAACCCTTTTCAGAACAAAGGACTTTTGGTTACTTTTTTTTGGAGATTGAATATAGCAACCCGAATTATAATCCGGGTTAAAATTATTTGTATTGTTTAAAAACAAATAACCCCGGAGCAAGCTCACGGGGTATGTTTCAAAAATATATTTTGATTTTGAGATCAGGGCTTTCAGGGATGCTTTTTAACTCTTAGAACCCATAATTTACACCAAGTCCAAATACTTCTCTAATTTGAAAAGCACGAACCGCATTATCATCATAGATTGCCTGAAAAGTAATGTTTGTAGATAAGTATTTATTGATTTTCATTACAACATTAGCTGTATAATCTATATCTACATTTTGTGGGTCTTCTAAATAGTTAGAATATAAGTTTAAGATATTCTCCATAGATACATTTTTCATGATTTCAAACTTAGCATATCCGCTAAGTGATGCACCAAATTCAAAACGAGAAGTTTCATTTGCTTTTACCCCAAAATAACCTCCGGCAGCATTAAAAGCATCTATATCTGCTTGTCCTGTTTTTTTAGTAAACTCATCGTGAACAAGTATAAATCTGGCCGTTGCGGGAGCAATATTAACATACAGGTTATCGCTTTTTTTCCATAACATACCAGGACCAAACTGTAAATATGCAGGCGAAAAGAAATGAGTGGTTCTAGAACGGATTTTTTCTGTTAGAGCACTACCATTTATAATAACAGGAGTTCCCTGGTCGTCCAAAAGGGGTATTTCTTTATCCTCAAAACCAGAATCCATTTGTGTTCTAAAATTTAAAAACAAAGAATAGTACCAATTAGATTCTTTTATTTGTTTTCCCAAAATAGAGTTCAATTCTAAACGGTCATTTGTTTTTCTTGTAAAATCGTCTCCTTTTATTTTTGTTAAACCATAATCAGCAATAATTTTATTGTCCCAGGAAAGTGATCCTTTTTTATAGTTAAAACCATAGGATACCGAAAGGTTTGCAGCGATATTAGAAACCCCACCACCAGTCCAATCATTGTTAAAAGCAGATTGGTTAAATAACAAGCTAATATTTCCTCCTCTGGTCCACCCGTCTTTTGGGGCTTCTTCCTTATTCGTTTCTTCCTGAGCAAATGAAACCGCAGAGACTGCTATTAATGATAGAGTTAAAAGTGTTTTTTTCATGTAATACATAGTTTTTGGTTTTAATGAGTCATTTCAAAAGTTAAGTAATTTGTGGGTATCCATGACTGCCTATATTTTTACGTTGGCAAATATATTTTAAGGAACAATTTTTACTCTAAAAAAAAGTGCATAGCGCATCGATTTTCGACAAAAGACATTATTTTCGGACAAAATGCTTTATTTTTTTTTATACAGAGGAACAGAGGAACATGCTTCGCCATACATAAGGCTTTTTGCTACTGGTTGTAGTTTTTGGATTAATGCAATATAGGCTCCCTGAGGAACTGGTTTATTTGCACATCCTTTTATAATAATAAACTTGTCCTGATATTTAGAAATATCCAAATCCCTTATAATTTCATTATAAAGGATTGTTTCTATGGTTTCTAAGGATCCTGTTACTATTTTTTTTGCAAAAGGAAAAGCAGCACTGGTTATTAACAAATATGCCCAACCCGGGATAATAGCATCTGTAGAACAGGTTAATGCAACATAAGTATCCTGGTACTGACTCCAATCATGATCTGCAACTTTTTTTCTAAAATCTTTTTCTCGTAAAATCAACCCTTCAAAAAGCCAATCTTTTATATCAAAAAGTATACGGTTTCCTTTAGGATAATAATCTTCTAAATCGAAAGTGATCAAATTTATATTACCGGCAACTTTATTTACAATTTCTTCTGCCATTATTGTATTGTAATTTTATTTATATCCTATTTTTTGGGATAGCTCTATTTTACTTTTTGTAAAATTTCCTGTTCCAAATGCAACTTCTTTTCCGTCTTCATTATATAAAACAGATTCTGCAACAAAATGGTTTCTGGATCTAAATTTTATTTTTCCTATCGCTGTAATAATTCCTTTATGTACTGGTCTCACTATATTAATGGTAAATGAGGTAGTAAGTACAAAAGCGTCTTTTATAACCGAGTTTACAGCAAAAAAAGCTGCATCGTCCAGTAATTTAAAATAAACCGAGCCGTGTATTGCTCCTAAGGCATGAAAATATTTTTCTGAGATCTCCAACTCTATTTGTGCCAGTCCTTCAGAAATTTTTACTGTAGTGGTATCATACAATTTTGTATTGATACTTGCTTGCAGATACATTCTTTCTAATTTACTATAATGTTCAGGATCCATTTTCCTTATTTAATGGTTATAGAAAAAGGGTTAGTAAATATTTTATAGCATTCCCAGTTCTAATTTGGCCTCTTCGCTCATTAAATCCTGCGACCATGGCGGATCAAAAGTAAGTTCCATTTCTACATCGTTTACAGCATCCAGAGATTTTACTTTTTCTCGTATTTCTTCTGGCAAAGACTCTGCTACAGGGCAGTTGGGCGAAGTAAGTGTCATTAAAATTTTTACATCCTGATCTTCATTTACAAATACATCATAAATTAGACCTAGTTCGTATATATCTACAGGTATTTCCGGGTCATAGATTGTTTTTAAAACCTTTACTATTTTTTCTCCCAGTTCTTCAGTATTTATATTGGTTTCGCTCATTTTATTGGATTTATACTCTTTGCTGTGTTATATCTGCAAAAAAGTAATTATTTTAATTGGGTTTGGTAAGCTACAGCATATAGTTTTATTTGTTTAATCATACTTACTAAACCATTAGCACGTGTTGGCGACAAGTGTTCTTTTAGTCCGATTTCGTCTATAAAACTGGTGTCTGCATTAATAATATCTGTAGGATGTTGCCCGGAAAATGCTCGTATTAAAATTGCGATAATGCCTTTGGTAATAATTGCATCGCTATCTGCGGTAAACTCAACTTTATCTTCTTTCATTTCGGCATGCACCCATACTTTACTTTGGCACCCTTTGATGATATTATCTTCTGTTTTGTATTTTTCTTCTATAAGGGGAAGCGATTTTCCCAGTTCTATCATATACTCATATCGTTGCATCCAATCCTCAAACATACTAAATTCGTCAACAATCTCTTCCTGAATTTCTTGAATCGTCATTACCTACAATTTTTTAACAAAAGTACAATAAGAAATGAGCATAATCAAGATTTTCATTCGTAACTAAAAAGTATTATTGTGCAATTTGTATACAGACCTGCATTTGCAGGATTGTATCTATACAAAACAATGGTTTTAACAGAGATTAATTATTGCTTTTTCATGTTTTCTGCTAATGCCAGTATAGTAGTAATTAATGGCTGTATTTCTTGAGGAGGGGCACCATGATCAAAACCACCGGAAATATATGTTTTGGTTGCAGATGTAATTTTTAATTGCGCATGTGGTGCTCCGTCAAAAAAGCGTTTTTCAGTTGGTGATTTTAGCGCATCGATTTTTTCAATATCTATAGTTTTTAAAAGAGAAAGAATAGTTTTCCAATCGTCGTCTGAGCATTTTTTAGAGATAATATCCTTTACATCCCTATCTGTTGTTTTTTCTATATGATCTTTATTTATTTTAATTTGAAGAAAAGATCCTCTTGACAAAGACTCATATTCAATATACATTATTTTATCCTGAGAGTTTGGGGTTACAGAGGTATCTTTTTCTTTAGATACTATTTTAACCAAGGTATATTGCAATGAAGAGCCATCTGCAGGAGGATTTTCTGTTTTAGTAACTGCTACTTCGATTTCGTAAATATATCCTTCTTCATACTCAAAACCATCGATAGTGTCGTAAAAAAACAACCAGTCCTCTGTGGGGTTTTCTTTGTACAACATACATTTTTGGGGAGCTTCTCCCACACAATCTGCTAAAGAACCGGCAATAAATATTGTTTTTGTCTCTTTGCAAGAAGAAAATAAAAAGATAAAGGATACTAAAACAACAAAGTTATTCATAAGGCAAAGATTTTAAACTATTAAGCAGTATATACTAATATAAATAACAAACGAATACTTCTTAGTTTTTGTTATAAAATAAAAACTAGCTTAGCATCATTTTGGCTTTTTTAACAGATTCTACCAAAATATCTATTTCCTCTTTGGTATTGTAAAATGAAAAAGATGCTCTTACTGTTCCTGGTATTTTATAAAAATCCATAACAGGTTGTGCACAGTGATGCCCTGTACGAACCGCAACTCCTAATTTATCTACAATAGAGCCTATATCATACGGGTGAATATCCTTTATATTAAAAGATATTACAGATGTTTTATTTTTGGATGTACCATAAATTTTTAAGCCTTCGATTTCTAATAGTTTTTTTGTACCGTATTCTAAAAGTTCTTTTTCATAGGCTGCAATATTATCAAAACCAATGGCATTCATGTAATCCAGTGCTACTCCAAAGGCTATTCCTCCGCATATATTTGGAGTACCTGCCTCAAATTTATGTGGCAGACCAGCATAAGTAGTTTTTTCAAAAGTTACCTGATCTATCATCTCACCACCACCTTGGTAAGGAGGAAGTTTGTTTAACCACTCTTCTTTTCCGTATAGTAATCCAACTCCTGTTGGCCCACAAAGTTTGTGTGCAGATGCCACATAAAAATCTACATCCAGAGCTTGAAGATCTGGTTTTATATGTGGGCAGGATTGTGCACCATCAATCAATACTGCTGCGCCAACCTTATGTGCCTTATCAATGATTTTTTCGATAGGATTTATCGTGCCTAAAGCGTTGGAAATATGATTAACAAAAACAAGTTTGGTTTTATCAGATAGTAATTGTTCATAAACATCTATTACTAATTCTCCTTCGAGATTCATAGGGATTACTTTAAGAACAGCTCCTGTGCGCTCACAAAGCATTTGCCACGGTACAATATTAGAATGATGTTCTAATGCCGAAACAATAATTTCATCTCCTTTAGACAAAAGGTTAGTAAATCCTGTAGCTACAATATTAATACTATGCGTAGTTCCTGAAGTTAAAATAACCTCATAACTGTGTTTTGCATTAAAATGCTCTTGTACTTTTTTACGAGCCTTTTCATATTCATCTGTTGCTTGTTGTGATAAAGTATGTACCCCACGATGAATATTGGCATTATAATTACTGTAATAATCTACTATAGCATCTATAACTGCAAGTGGTGTCTGGGATGTTGCCGCATTATCAAAATATACCAAAGGTTTTCCGTTTACTTTTCTTTTAAGAATAGGAAAATCTTCTCTAATTTTTAGTATATCTAACATATTCATTTCTTTCTGCAAAAGTACTAAGTATTTCTAAGCAGGATTGTTTATTTTTAGAATGATTTAACTCTTCTTAAAAAAAGGAGTGTTCTAAAAAATAAATAGCAATATATACACATATAATCTTAAAAAAATAATCTCATATTATAATGAAACGCTTTAAAAAAATTATTGGTATAACATTTATAATCCTTATAACAGGAGTTTGTATTATAGCATATCTTAATTATCCTAAACTTACCATACTTACAGGATATTCTGCAAAAAACATGAGTTCGTCGGTTTTTATTGCAAACCGAAGCTTAGAATATACAGACACAAATGACAATAATTTTGACCCTGTAAGTTTTGCAGAGGATAGTATAAATAAAAACAAAAAAACAGCTATTGCTTCTGTATTTGGTCTTAAAGAAAGAAAAGCAATTTATAGAGAAGGGCTAGGTAGTGTTTTAATTGATGAAAACTTTGATGAAAATGCACCTGTATTAGTCCCAAACCGAACTATAATTAATACCGGATTATCATACCCGTACGGAGAATTAGAACAAAAAGATACTATTTTTAGTTCTGTTGATTATAAAAAGATAGATGACGCTATTACCTCCATTTTTGATACCGGCGTAGAAAAAATAAAGAAAACAAGAGCTGTTTTGGTTATCCATAAAGATCAGATTATTGCAGAAAAATATACAGATGGTTTAGATAAGACTTCAAAATTACTGGGATGGTCTATGACCAAAAGTATTCTTAGTACTGTATATGGGGTTCTGGAAAAACAAGGAAAAGTGGATATTAATGACAATGCACCTGTACAAGAATGGCAAAGTGATGAGAGAAAAAATATTACTATCCATAATTTATTACAAATGAACTGTGGTTTGGAATGGGACGAGGATTATGGATCTATTTCTGATGCTACAAAAATGTTATATGTAGATGCAGATATGACTACTGCACAAATTCATAAAAAAGCAATTCACAAACCGAATGAGTATTGGTATTATTCTTCTGGCGTTTCTAATTTGTTATCTGGTATATTACGAAAACAATTTAAAAGCTACCAAGAGTATCTGGATTATCCTTATCGTGAATTTATAGATAAAATAGGAATGCATTCTATGCTTATAGAAACGGATATGGCGGGTAATTTTGTTGGTTCTTCGTATGCTTGGGCAACAGTTAGGGATTGGGGTAAATTTGGACTCTTATATCTTCATAAAGGAAACTGGAATGGAGAGCAAATTTTTAATCCGGACTGGGTAGATTATGTTACTACACCAAGCCCAACATCTAATGGGGATTATGGTGGTCATTTTTGGTTAAATGCCGGTGGTTTTTATCCGGATGCTCCAAGAGATATGTTCTCTGCAAATGGATTTCAAGGACAAAGAGTATTTATAATCCCATCTAAAGATTTGGTTATTGTTCGTTTTGGGTTGATAGGGGATGCAGGTGTAGATTTTAATACATTTTTAAAGGAGGTTGTTTCTGCAATACATTAATACCAAAAAACCTCACAGATCTTCAAGATCTGTGAGGTTTTTGTATAATTTAAATGAAATTTTCAGATTCTATAAATCAAAACCAAGATTTACACCTAGTTTATTGGCGATTAGTTTATTGATTCTGCTTTTTAATTGCGGTATTTTTACACTTGCCAATACATTATTGGCAAATGCATACATTAATAAAGCTCTGGCTTCTTTTTCGCCTATACCTCTGGATCGCATATAAAATAAAGCACTATCATCTAATTGCCCAATTGTACAACCATGAGAGCATTTTACATCATCTGCAAAAATTTCTAATTGAGGCTTAGAATTAATAGTAGCCTTATCGCTTAATAGTATATTGTTATTAGACTGAAAAGCATTGGTTTTCTGGGCTTCTTTATTTACTATGATTTTACCATTAAAAACACCTGTAGATTTTTCATCAAAAATACCTTTATAATCTTGATGACTTTCACAATTAGGTTCTGTATGATGTACCAATGTGTTGTGATCTACGTGTTGTTTTCCTTCAATAATTGTAACTCCGTTAAGGATAGAATCAATTCCTTCTCCTTTTTGATAAAAATTAAGATTGTTTCTGGTAATATTCCCTCCAAAGGCAAAAGTATGTACCGATGCCACACTTTGTGCGTGTTGCTCTATGTAGGTGCTATCTATTAAAGAAGCATTTTGGTTGTCGTTTTGTATTTTATAATAATCTACAACGGCTCTTTTATCTGCAAAAATCTCGGTTACAGAATTGGTTAAAACAGGATTATCTGTTAAACTTTGGTGACGTTCTATAATTTGTACATGCGAGTTTTCTCCAACCACAATAAGATTGCGTGGTTGTAGCATTTGTGCAGATTCTTCTCCTGTAGAAAAGTGTATAATTTGTATTGGTTTATCTGCCAGCTTGTTTTTTGGAATATAAATGTATGCTCCTTCTCTGGAAAATGCGGTGTTTAAAGATGTTATGCCATCTTCTGATGCTATTTTGTTAAAATGGTTTTCTATCACCAAACGATATTTTTCGTGCGTTAATGCAGAAGACATTAAACATACATCTATTTTATCGTGTGTTGTTTCAGATAAATGAGAAGAATATTTTCCATCTATAAACACAATTTTATATGTATCCAGATCATAAAGGAAGAATTTTTTTATGTCCTTAAACTCCAAAGCATTTTCTTCCTTCGGAAAAATACTATAATCATGCTTTAACAGGGTATTTAGCGATGTATATTTCCAGGCTTCTTCTTTTTTGGTAGGAAACCCTTTTTCTTCAAAATTTTTAATAGCTTGGCTTCGAATATCATGAACAGCACTATCGACATCTATCGTATCTTCAAAGGCCAAAAAAGAGGATACTAATTTATCTTTCAACTCCATAATTTAGTTTCAGGTTTTGTTTCTTATGAAACATTTTCAGGTTTCAAGGTTAAGATTCTTTATACTTTATACCTTTAAACTCTTTTTTATTTGAATAACTAATAAAACCAGAAATTCTCCTGCTTAATGTTTCATAGTCATTAACTAATATCTTTAACGTTTTTTCTTCTATATCCAGAATGAAAAATTCTGTATAACTGAGATTTTGTTTCTCCTGAAGAGGCTTTAGCTATAGATAGAAATTGTCTGAACTCTATATTACCGTCTCGCTCAAAACCTTCAGCTATGTTATCCATTACTGAACCAAAATTTTAGTCTAAAATCACTTTTTAGATTTGTCGTTTTCAGGCAAGAAAATAATTTTTTTGCTTAATCTTCGAGCTTCTTTCCAAATTTCTAAATCTTCAATTTTTTTTATAGTAGCCATATTTATACACTAGTAAATTTGAAACTTTAAACTAAAGGTTATGCATTTATTTCTTCCTTGATCCAATCGTATCCTTTTTCTTCTAATTCCAGAGCAAGATCTTTAGTTCCGGACTTTACAATTTTACCATCGTATAATACATGTACAAAATCCGGAACTATATAGTCTAATAATCTTTGGTAATGTGTAATAACTATAATAGCATTGTTATTGTTTTTTAGTTTATTTACTCCATTAGCAACAATACGAAGAGCATCAATATCTAATCCGGAATCTGTTTCATCCAGAATGGCTAATTTAGGTTCCATCATTGCCATCTGAAAAATCTCGTTACGTTTTTTCTCTCCCCCAGAAAAGCCTTCATTAAGGGAACGCGATAAAAATTTACGGTCGATTTCTAATAATTCAGATTTTTCACGAATTTTTTTAAGCATATCTTTTGCGGGCATTTCTTCCAGGCCTTGCGCTTTTCGGGTCTCGTTAATAGCCGTTTTCATGAAATTAGTAACCGTTACCCCGGGAATTTCTACAGGATATTGAAAAGACAGAAAAATACCTTTATGAGCACGTTCTTCTGGCGCTAATTCTTTGATGTCTTCTGTTTCTAAAAGAATTTTCCCTTTAGTAACTTCATATTCTTCTTTACCTGCTATAATACTCGCTAAGGTACTTTTACCGGCCCCGTTGGGCCCCATGATAGCATGTATTTCTCCTGCTTTCACATTTAAGTTAAGACCTTTTAAGATTTCTTTCCCTTCAACACTTGCGTGTAAATTTTTTATTTCAAGCATTTTATATTGTTTTCTCCTCTTAGCAAAGATTTTTTCAATTATTAGTGATTATGACCTTCGTGACCTGATTTTTCTGTGTTTTCTTCTCCATCAGGTGACTTAATCTTGGTTGGCAATTCTGATGTTGGAGCACTTACTCCTATAATTTCTTTTATTTCCACTATTTCTTCCCAACCTTCATCTGGGTTAGGTTTTACAATTCCTTTTATTACCACAGGAACCATATCATATTCTTCCCTTTGTAATGGTTCTATTTTTTTGGCCAGTTCATGGGTTAATTCGTTAATTACCACACCATAAATAAAATCAGTGCCTTTTATAACCGCTGCATCATCGATAAAAATAAACTCTCCGCGAATTAAATTGGATTCACCAGATTTGTTTTCTGATTTACAAGAAAAGATAATAAGACTTAATACAATTAAAATACCTAGTTTTTTCATTATAGTAGAATTTGATGGTTACACAATTACCCTACAGAACCTTCTAGAGAAATTTCTAAAAGTTTTTGTGCTTCTACGGCAAACTCCATAGGCAGTTTGTTCAATACTTCTTTACTGAAACCGTTTACGATTAATGCGATTGCTTTTTCTGTATCAATACCACGTTGGTTACAATAAAAAATTTGATCCTCGCCTATTTTGCTGGTAGTTGCTTCATGTTCTATTTGAGCAGTTTTGTTTTTTGCTTCTATATAAGGAAACGTATGTGCGCCACATTCATTGCCCATTAATAATGAATCACATTGTGAAAAATTACGTGCATTGGTCGCCCTGCTATTTATTTGCACTAATCCTCTATAGCTATTGTGAGATTTTCCTGCAGAAATACCTTTAGAAATAATAGTACTTTTGGTGTTTTTACCTAAGTGTATCATTTTTGTACCAGTATCTGCCTGTTGGTGATTATTGGTTACTGCTATAGAATAAAATTCTCCAACAGAATTATCTCCTTTGAGTATACATGAAGGGTATTTCCAGGTAACTGCTGATCCTGTTTCTACCTGTGTCCATGAAATTTTGGCATTGGCTTCGCAGATTCCTCTTTTAGTAACAAAATTAAAAACCCCTCCTTTTCCTTCGGCATTACCAGGGTACCAATTTTGTACGGTAGAGTATTTTATTTCTGCATCGTCTAATGCTATTAATTCTACAACTGCAGCATGCAATTGGTTTTCATCACGAGAGGGAGCTGTACATCCTTCGAGATAGCTAACATAGCTGCCTTGGTCTGCAACTACCAATGTGCGTTCAAACTGTCCTGTGCCTGCTTGGTTTATCCTAAAATAAGTAGATAATTCCATAGGGCAACGCACACCTTTTGGGATATAACAAAAAGATCCGTCACTAAAGACTGCAGAGTTTAAAGCTGCATAAAAGTTATCTTTTTGCGGGACAACAGACCCGATATACTTTTTGACCAGTTCGGGGTGCTCTTTTATTGCCTCAGAAATAGAGCAAAATATAATCCCTTTTTCTCCTAATGTTTTTTTAAACGTTGTAGCTACAGATACAGAGTCCATTACAATATCTACAGCAACTCCTGCCAGCTTTTTCTGCTCGTCTAATGAAATTCCTAGTTTTTTGAATGTATCCAGTAATTCAGGATCTACCTCGTCTATACTATCGTATTTTGGTTTTTTATTTGGTGCAGAATAATAGGAGATGTTTTGAAAATTTGGTTTTTCGTAGGTAACATTTGCCCATTCTGGTTCTTCCATTTCTTTCCAAATCTGAAATGCTTCTAGCCTCCATTCTGTCATCCATTCTGGTTCTTCTTTTTTCTTAGAAATTGCACGAACGATATCTTCATTAAGACCAACAGGAAAGGTATCTGATTCTATATCGGTATAAAATCCATACTCATACTCTTTGGTTTCTAATTCTTTCTTTAAGTCGTCTTCGGTATACGCCATTTTCTTGACCTTGAAATAATTCAGGGTATTTTTTTTATCAATTAAAGGGAAAAACTTTCACCACAACCACAAGTTCTGCTTGCGTTGGGGTTATTAAACACAAATCCGGTACCGTTTAATCCTCCAGAATATTCAAGAGTTGTTCCTATCAGGTACAGGAAACTTTTTTTGTCTACAATGATTTTTATATCATTGTCTTCAAAAACTTTATCTTCATCTTCTTGATTTTTATCGAATTTCAAATCGTACGATAAACCAGAACATCCGCCACTTTTAACACCTACTCGGACATAATCTACAGAAGCATCATATCCGTCATCATTCATCAATTCGATGATTTTCTTTTTAGCTATATCAGATACTTTGATCATATTTTTGTAAATAGATTAATTCTAAATTGAATGCAAATATACTACATAAGTAGATTTTATACGCAAAACCTAACATTTATCTGTTATATATTAAAATAGGTAAAAACTATAGTGACTTAAAAAGAGTGTTTTTAAAATTCTGAAAATCGATTATCGTTTAAAAAATCGTCATCTGTAAGAGTTTTAAGAAAAGTAATAATTAGTTGTTTTTCCTGAGTGGTCATAGGGATTCCCAGAGGTTCGTTTGGGTTTTTAAACAGGGGATCCAGGGTTTCAGAATCTGCCATGCCATCACTGTAGTGATTTAAAACATCTTCCAGGGTTTTTAATCTGCCATCGTGCATATATGGAAAAGTAAGTTCTATGTTTCTTAAACTAGGAACTTTAAATTTATATATGTCCCCCTCTAAACCTGTTACTCGTTTTCTGCCTATATCATTATATTGGGGATCAATTGGCAAACCATTGTTTCGGTAGGATTGATCGGTAAATAATGTTCCTTGGTGGCATGATGCACATTTGGATTTAAACAGTTCCAAGCCTGCGGTTTCTTCTTCGGTAAATACAGAGCCTTCATTTCTTTCTACTTTATCGTATTTAGTGTTTGCAGAAATCATCATAATCATAAACTGGGAAAGTGCTTTAAGCATATTATCAGAATTAATTTTTTGATCTTCAAAAGCTTCTGAAAATAATTTTACATATTCTGGTTGTTCTTCTAATTTTTTTATAATTCCTGCAAATGTTTCATTCATTTCAACTTCTGCCGTAATTGGTATAATGGGTTGTACATCCAGATGTATTGCTGCTCCATCCCATGTAAACTCTTTCATAAAAGCCATATTGTGCAAAGGTTGTGCGTTTCGGGTACCCAATGCGCCGTTTACACCGTGACTTACAATATGTGTGTGATGGGTAAATGCAAAATCCTGTATATGGCAAAATCCACAAGAGATCACTCCATCTGATGCCAAACGACCGTCATAAAACAATTTTTTTCCTAGCTCGAAACCTTTTTCTGTTGGAGGGTTAAGGGTAATATTATAGCTTGGTTCGGGAAAATTTGCCGGGACAGTAAATTCTAGTTTAGCATTCTCTATAATGGGCACATAATCTTCCTTTTCTGAACTACAGGAAGTCCAGAAAAGGAGAGATATTATGTATGCCAAAATTCTTAATTCCATACTAATTATTTACGCTAACTACGGTAAACATTGTAGCACTATTTTCTGCAATTTTTGGGGCATTTTCGGGATCTACCTGAACACTGTTTTTTATAGCCAGAGAATGTGTGTTTGTACTATCAAATATTTTGGATATATCTGCATTGACTGTTATACCAGATGTAGTGTCTTTTGTGATTTTTAATCCGGTTGGTAAATCCAGTGTAATTTCTTTATAATTATCTAATGTTGTACCATGGCTGCCTATATGTATTTTAAAATCTGTATTTGATCCTCCATTAACAATATAACTTCCTTCAAATTTAAGAAATATATATCCTGCAGACCAACTCCATAACATTTCATTTTCTTGTGCTGTAGGAATAAAATTATTTACTCCATTAAGTGGATATTTGGATTGATCTACACCTATACCAAATCTTATTTTGGTATACTCATTAACATTTATACTGTCCAAAACTATTTTTTTACTATTTTTTACATCTTCATTAACCAAGAAATAGCTTTTTGCGACTGGATATTTTATTTCTTCTCCGTTAGATTTAATAAGCACTATATTACTAATAATATATTTTAGTTCTGAAATAGTATATGTTTCGTTACTTTTATTAGTGTACGATGTTTCTGTACTTAAAACAATTGGAGTATCGTTTATTGTATTGTTAAACTCTATATTTAAAACCCCTGTTTTTTGTTGTGTTTGCATATTATCGTCGTCTTCATCTTTGCAGGATACTATTGCAAATAATGAGAATACGATTATTATTATATTTTTCATTTTTTTTCTTCTTTATATTTTATTATGATAAAGTCTTTTGAGCCTTTATTGTTTGGAACATCAAAATCATTGCTTTCAGAACTACCTACAATGATTATTTTTTTATCACTTGTTTGCAAACAACTTTCGCCAAGTTCTGCCAGACTACCTCCTGCTGTGGATTGCCATTGTACATCTCCTTTACTGTCAATTATTACATTTAAGATATCGCTTTGTCCTTTATTTTCTTTTATATCTATATCGTTGCTTCTGGAGTTTCCGGTAATTATAAACTCATTGTTTTGGGTTTTAAAAATTCCTCTGCCAGTATCAAACTGTGTTCCTCCTATGGATTTTTGCCATAAAAGAGTACCGTTTCCATCTATTTGTATCATCCATAGATCTGCATTTCCTTTGGCATCAGAAATATCACCATCGTTACTTCGGGAGTCTCCTACAATAACGTATTTTCCATCTCCCGAGGATGCAATTGCATAAGCAATATCTATTTCAGAACCTCCATAAGATTTAAACCATGACTTAGTTCCATCTGCATTTACTTTTACCGCCCAAAAATCATAACTTCCTTTACTACCATTACCTTCTGCGACATTGAAATCAATACTCTCTGAGGATCCGATCATTAAAAACCCATTATCTTCGGTTTGCAAAACATCATAGCTTCGGTCGTTGTTGGTTCCTCCAAAATAGCGTCTCCAGATCTTATTTCCGGATGCATCAAGTTTTATCCCCCAAAACTCTCCTACACCATGTTTTGTATTGTTTTTTGATTTATCATCGTTACCCTCTCCATTACTGGCAGTTACATCCAAAAATCCTGTAACAAAATATCCTCCGTCATTGGTTTGTATTACAGAAAAAGCTCGATCAATGCCAGAAAAACCAAAGTTTTTTTCCCATTGAATATTTCCTTCGCTATTAAGTTTAACAACCCAATAATCCTGCAAACCTTCATTTGAAGCTACATCAACATCGTTACTTCTGCTATATCCTACTACTGCATATCCGCCATCGTTGGTTTTAATAATTTTTTCTGCTCTTTCGTCTCCGGTTCCTCCATAGGTTTTACTCCATACGATTTCCCCTTCTTTAGTAAGTTTTAGAACCCAAAAATCGCTATCGGTTGCTGTTTTATCGGTTATATCTCCATCCATACTTAAGGTGTAGCCTGCAATAGCATAACCCCCATCTGTAGTTTCTACTACAGACAGGGCATTATCCTCATTACTTCCGCCAAATGTTTTTGTCCATTCTATGGTTCTGGTAATTTCTTTTTCCGGACCGGGATCCGGGGTTGTCCCCGAATCTTTATCATCACTACTACAAGAACTTAATACAACCATTGTAGTAAATACAATATGTTGAAGGTATAAAAATTTAGGGGTCTTCATTTGACTATAAGTTTATGGCGTTAGTTTTTTACAAAACGCTTGGTATAAATCTGATTGTTTGCTGCAATTTGTACAAAATATGTACCTGCTCTTAAGTTAGATACATTTATTGTATTTGTAACAGTACCTTTGGTTACCGATTGTCCTAAAAAGTTTTTGATTTCATAAGTTGCATTTTTTTCTATTCCGTCTATAAAAACAGTTAACAGATCTCCTTTAACTGGATTTGGAAATATGTAAAAAGCAGTATCTTCAACAAATGTAATTGCTTCGCTTCTTGAGGTATTGATAGTTAAAGATACATTGTCGATAGCAATATCAGCCTGCCATGTAGATCCTGTTGTTCTGTTAAATCTTAATTGTACGCTGTTTCCAACATAAGCAGACAGGTCTACGCTAGCAGTTTTCCAGGAATTTCCCTGATTACCGGTCTGGCTCCATATACTGGTCCATGTGGTTCCATTATTTGTACTTGCTTCCAAGGCAAAGCTTCCCATATCTGTTGCACCATACATGTGGTATGCAAATGAAAACGTGGCTGATGATTGACTACTTAGATCAAAACAAGGAGAGTTTATAATTGCTTGTTTATTAGGAAACCCTGCTGTTCCCGAAGCTTCTACATACAGATAATATGTGCCTTGTGCAGCACTGGTTGGTCCTGTGTTATTAGAAGGGGTTCCGCTTGCATCTATAGTCCAATCTATATTGTCTGCAGAGGATTGTGTCCATGAGCCAAGTGTGTTTTCAAAGCTTTCATTATAAGGAAAAGAAGATATTCCTGAAGAGCATCCTTGATTTCCGCCACCACCATCACCTGTGGTAATATTTACAGTATAATCTTCAACTTCTCCATATTGAAAAGACTCACAAGAGGTAGGTATACCATTATATTTCATAGAAACACGCATTCTTGTTGTTCCTT
Organism: Aquimarina sp.; assembly: GCF_977115655.1. Taxonomy (NCBI): domain Bacteria; kingdom Pseudomonadati; phylum Bacteroidota; class Flavobacteriia; order Flavobacteriales; family Flavobacteriaceae; genus Aquimarina; species Aquimarina sp. Next base: position 112,512 of record NZ_CDSBKO010000005.1, on the reverse strand, counting down.
CGGTTGCTCCTGCAGGAACTGTAAAACTTCCGCTAACGGGAGTTGTTTTGGAGGCGGTTTTGGTCCATACCTGTTCTCCTGAATCTTCAAAATCCCCATCTTTGTTATAATCTATCCATACACTATATCCTTCATCATAAACATTGTTGGTCCATGTTGGGGTTATCGTAATAGTTTGCGAACTTCCTTTTGCTATATCTGTTGAAACAGATGTATTATCTGCATAACCACCAGTTGATGCTCCTGTAGTATTGTTAATAGTTCCTAAACTAACATTGCTTATATATTCGTCGGCAACACTTTTGCCATTAGAAGCACAATAGTTTATCTGTACATTGGTAGTTGTAAAATTAGCAGAGGCACTAAAATCAGAAGATGTTCCATCCTGACACTTACTTCTTACCTGTGCTTCATAAGATGTAGCAGCGGTTAAACCGGTTATGTTATAAGACGCCGAATTTGAAGAAACAGTGGTCCACGAAGTTGTTCCTGTTTGGCGATATCTTATGTCATAAGTCGCATTTGATATGGAGGTCCAGGTTATTGTTGCTGTTGTTGCTCCTGTATTAGATGATGTTACTCCTGCAGGTACTGTTGCGGTACATTCTCCTCCAGAAGTATTACTTTTGCGAACTAAGAAAAATCCTCCCTGGATATCACTTATTACAATGTTACCACTATTAAAATAAGGATACACGTTCCATACACCATCCATGCTTACACTATTACTAGAGGTATAGGTATCAAAGAACCCCACCTCTGTCATTGTTTTAGCTCCTATACTAGAAATATCTATTACTCTTAACCCAGCTCTATAATTTGCCAGATAGAATAAATTGCCTTTTACATATCCATTATGATCTGTAGAGGGAGTAGGCCCAAAGTAGTTAAAGTGAAATTTTGGATTATCCAGATCCTGAAAATCAAATATAATTGTTTTGGTATTAAAACCAACACCTTGTTCGTCCAGCTCATCTCCCAATATAAAATATTTCAAATCCTCGGTAAACCATCCCTGATGCGTGTATTTAACATCGGTATATTTTATGGTAGATATAGTTACAGGGTTTGATTTATTGGTAATGTCTGCTATTACTATTTCAATCTCATTGCTACCTATTAAAATTTCTTTTCCGGTATAATCACTATCCGGACCATTATAGGTTATTACTTGTGCATCGTGCGTATAGGCTCTTTGTCCGCCAGATAAAAGTCCTCCTGCATTAACAGGGTTTTTAGGGTCTTGAATATTAATAAACAGAGGTCCTCCTTTGTAGGGTCCAGAGTTTCTTTGTGCTCCTACTACATAGGCATACCCGGAATCTTCATTTATCACAATATTGTGGGCGTTTCCAAATTCAGTGTATCTCTTATCCGCAGTAAATGTTTGAGGAGGGTTTGCTACGTTACGCAATCTGGTTAAATCAAAAACCTGCATTCCATGATTAGCAGCTTCACTCACAATAAAAGCATGATTTTTATATACTTTTACGTCTCTCCAGGTGCTATTAGAAGTAGCCGTAGGAAGTTTCCCTAAATATACCGGATTAGTAGGATTAGAAATATCTATAAATGCAGTACCATTATCTAATCCGATAATAGCATATTCATTACCATTTTGTGGATCTGTCCATCCCCAACTATCGTTACCTAAACCGGCGTTCATAGTAGATAGGGTTATATGAGACATTAAATCATAATCCTTGCAAGGATAAGAACCTGCCAACCCATTTTGACAAGGGGTTTGACCATAAGAAAACACTGCCGTGATTAACAGCAGAAGAGTAGTAATTAAATTTTTCATTGAGTTTGTGTTTTAAGAGTTAGTTACAACATTAAGTTTTTGTCATGCTTTTTATAAAAGTTTAGTTAAAAATCTTACTAATTTATCAAATAATTTTATATAATATTAGCAATGTTTTAATCATTAACAATTTTTAACAAATATTTATGTTAAAAACTGTTGCTTTTATTATAAACTTCTATACGCTTAATTTTTAAAACAAAGAAACTAAATATCAAGAGTTTATAAAAATTCCTGATGCTTGACCCTTTTAATGAGGGATTACTACCAAATAGACCCTAAAAATGCTAGGTTCGTTCTTCCTTATAAAATTTCTGTAGCTATACTCTGGTTTAGCTCAGTACATGTGCTATGTATGAGTTTTACTGCTTCAGATAACCTGAGTTATACCATTTTAACTTTGAAATAGTGCGTATAGAAATTGAATTTATTTTTTAAGTATTCAAGGCAAAAAGCTTGTACCAGACTTGATCTGGCATCAAGCATAGCTGTAGTTACGGTTATGTTTTTTAACGAAGAACAGATGAAAAAGAAATAATTTATTAGCGCTATTTCAAAGTTAAAATGGTATTATAATGATACCTCAATATTTTTTCTATTTGTATTGCTAAAAATCAATACTTTATATTGATACTGAAATATTTTATGGGAGTTAAAATGCTTACAATAAAAAAGTTAATAAACTCAGGTAAGTAAGAAAAAAGCAGTTACATGTTTTTAGAACTTTTTTTGTGCAATTTATCAAGTCTGGTATCTCAAAGCAAAGTATATTTTTGGAAGCATGCTTAAAGAGTTTGCTCTGAGGTTGTTTATTTATGAAGAGCTTTTTCGAACCAGTACACACCCTTTTTCGATATCGCTAATCAAAATAGTACCACTTTCAAAAAATGGGTACACGTTCCACGCGCCATTAAAATTTGCACTATTGTTTGATGGAAATGTATCAAAAAAACCAACTTCAGACACATTCTTATTTTCAATATCTGAAATATCGATTACTCTAATTCCTGCTCTGTAATTTGCTAAATATAACAGGTTGCCTTTTACATACCCATTGTGATCAATGGCTGGTGTTGTGCCACTATAAGTCATGTGCAAATGAGGAGCATCCAAATCTTCAAAATTAAATATCAAAGTTCGGGTATTAAACCCTACCTGTTGTTCGTCTGTTTCATCTCCTAGTATAAAATATTTAAAATCCTCGGTAAACCATCCTTGGTGGGTATATCCAACATTTGGGTATTTTATTGTTTTAATAGTAACAGGATTGTTTTTATCGGTTATATCGGCGATTACAATTTCTATTTCATTACTGCCAATCAAAATTTCTTTACCTTTATAATCATTATCGGGGCCATTATAAATTACCACTTGGGCATCATGACTATATGATTCTTCACCAGACGAAAGAAAACCGCCGGCAGCAATCGGGTTCTTGGGATCTTGTATGTTGATAAATAAAGGCCCCCCATTATAAGGGCCCGAATTTTTTTGAGCTCCCACTACATAAGCATAACCAGAATCTTCATTGATTACAATATTATGTGCATTTCCAAATTTGGTATATCTTTTATCTACTGTAAAAGTCTGAGGGAGTGTTGTAACATTTCTTAATCTGGACAAATCAAAAACCTGCATTCCATGATCGGCAGCTTCACTTACAATAAAAGCATGATCTTTATATACTTTGATATCCCTCCAGGAACTATTAGAAGTAGCTGTAGGAAGTTTACCTAAATATACTGGATTAGCAGGATTAGAAATATCTATAAATGCAGTGCCATTATTTAATCCAATTATAGCATATTCTTTTCCTGTAGAGGTATCTGTCCATCCCCAACTATCATTACCAGAGCTTGCATTCATATCTGCAAGGGTTATTCTAGATACAAAATCATAACCATTACAGGGATAAATACCTTGTGCAAACCCATTTTCACAAATGTTTGAAAATGCAGGATTGGGAGGGCTTGTGAGGTTGTCATCGGTATTTGTAGTATTTTCATTATCATCGCTACTGCTGCATCCCCAAAGACTTATTAATACTATAAAAGGACAAAAAAAGATAAAATAATTTTTCATAGTGACTGCTATTTAAGTAAAAATACAAAATTATTATTTTAAAAATTAACTATATGTAAATCAAGTAAATAATGATTATACGTAGGAATATGTTTTATTTTTTTAAATTATGATGGATAAAAATGTTGTGTTACCTAAATTTGCAAAATGATTGAAAATAAAAATACATCAAGAACACAGATATCTGAATTAGGGGAATTTGGACTTATTAATCATTTAACTAAAAGTTTCAAAATCAAGCAAAAAACTACAACCCTTGGCGTTGGTGATGATGCGGCGGTTTTGGATTTTAAGAATAAGAAATGTGTTTTAACAACAGACTTATTGATTGAAGGAGTACATTTTGATTTATCTTATGTACCGTTAAAACATTTAGGGTATAAAGCTGTAGTTGTTAATCTGTCTGATGTATATGCAATGAATGCAACAGCAACTCAAATAACCGTTTCTATTGCAGTATCAAACAGGTTTCCTTTAGAAGCTTTGGAAGAATTATATTCTGGTATTGAAGCAGCTTCAAAAATTTATAATGTAGATTTGGTAGGAGGGGATACTACTTCTTCAACAACTGGTTTATTAATTAGTATAACTGCTGTAGGACATGCCGAAGAAAAAGAACTGGTGTATCGCAGTGGTGCTAAAGAAAATGATCTTTTGGTGGTAACCGGAGATTTGGGAGCAGCATATTTAGGGCTTCAGGTATTAGAAAGAGAAAAAGAAGTTTATAAAGTCAACCCAAATTCACAACCGGATTTGGATCCATATACATATCTTATAGAAAGGCAGCTTAAACCCGAAGCCAGAAAAGATATAAAAGAACTCTTAAAAGCTCTTGATGTACAACCTACAAGTATGATTGATATAAGTGATGGTTTATCTTCTGAAATTATACACTTATGTAAACAATCTAAAGTTGGAGTAAATTTGTATGAAGAAAAAATCCCGTTGGATCCTACGGTAATATCTGCTTGCGAAGAGTTTAAATTAAATAGTACTACTGTAGCCTTAAATGGTGGAGAGGATTACGAACTATTGTTTACTATCCAACAAAAAGATTATCCAAAAATTAAAGCAAATCCTAGTTTAACTGTTATTGGACATATAACAGATGAAAAAAGTGGCATAGGGCTAGTTACCAGATCTAATGAAAAGATAGAGATAAAAGCTCAGGGATGGAATCCTATGAAAGAATAATCAAGATGCTGCCTGAAAAGAGGTATCTATATTGGTTTTTGCCATTTTTTTGGCATGTACAAAAGCCAAAGCATTATTAATTTCTTTTAATTTTGGGGTCATTATTTCTAATTGCCCTCTGCTATTAGTAGTAGCTTGCTCACCGCAATGAGAACATGTATACTCTTTTATATGGTGTGTAACGTTTTTAGAAAGAAGGTAATTGTGACCAAATAAAGAACAATAGATTCTGGAAAAAGAAAATACGGAGTTAGGGGTAGTTTTTTTCATTACTTTTAGGGGTTAAAAAATTCATATAAAAAGGTTAAGGGTTCATTATCAATACAATAATAATATTTTTTTTATTACTATCCATACTTTTGTAAGAAAAAAACACATTTAACAGGTGTTTTTTATTTAAAACACCGTTTATAGGATGAATTTTAACCGATAAAAATGTATTTTGTCTACTTATTAAGCTTTTTTGATTATCCAAAGTAAGAATATACTTCTGTTTATTAACCCCTCATCGAGAGGTTAAAGGGGCTTGTCTCAAAAACAAAATATATTTTCCAGAAGCATACTTTGTAAGATTGCTTCGGGGTTATTGATTATACAGAATTCAAAAACCGGTCAAGTGCCATCATATATTGCTTCTTATTTTCGAGATAAGACATGTGCCCGCCTTCAAAACTAATTAAATCTATACCATTTTGTTTTGCTTCCAAACAACTTTGTTCATAAGATAGAACCGGATCTTTGATTCCTGCAAAAATTATCTTAGGACCTTTAAAATTTGCTAAAACACTGGTTCGATCTTTTCTAATCTTCATCCCTTCAAGAGCAGAAATGATTCCTTGTAAAGATATCTTAGAGGCTTGATCTTTAATTTTATATATATCATTTTCAAAGTGTAACCTGTTTTCTTCGGCAAAAAGATTAGCAATTGCCATACTGGTATATGCATTAGGGTTGTTTTTTACAATATTAATAGCTCTGGTTCTGTTTTGTTTTCTTTCTTCACTGTCTGGTAACGAAGTAGAATTAAGCAATGCAATACCCAAAGCCAGATCAGGAAAAAGATCTATACAGGCCAAAGACACATATCCGCCCATAGAATGTCCTACAAAGACCGCTTTGGATATACCCAGGTTTTCTAAAACAGTTTTTACCGCTTCTGCCATATTTTCCATAGTATGTATGTATCCCATGTTTTCTGAATCACCATGACCCAAAAGATCGATCAAAATGCATTGATAGTTGTTCATCAAAAATTTTGTTGTTTCTTCCCACATACTTAAATTTTCTAAAAACCCATGAAGAAATACCACAGGAGTTCCTTTTCCTAAGGAGGTATAACTTATTTTAATCCCTTTATATGCTAATATCATTATGAAAGTTTATTTTTAAGGTTCATAAACCTAACTAAATGAGATTTAATAGAGAAACTTTCGTGGCAGGATTTGCATTATTTTCTATGTTTTTTGGAGCAGGAAACCTTATGTTCCCTCCTCTTCTTGGTTTAAAAGCCGGAGATGCCTGGTTGATGGTTATGTTTGGCTTTGTTATCTCTGCGGTAATTATACCTTTATTTGGGATTTTTGCACATGCAAAACTACAAGGTACTATGCTGGATTTTGCAAAAAAGGTATCTCCTGTTTTTAGTCTTGTTTACTGTATTCTTGTATATTTGATCTCGATTGCGTTACCTTCTCCCAGAACTGCCTCTGTAACTCACGAAATGGCAATTCAACCTTTTTTTGGAACCAGTGCATGGTTAACAAGTATTATTTATTTTGCTTTAGTATTGCTTTTTGTACTTAATCGGTCCAAAGTTCTTAACCTGTTGGGTAAATTTTTATCTCCTGTTCTGTTTATTGTTGTTTTAAGTATTATTTTTATTGGTATTTTTTCTGTACAGGACCCTGTTATAAACCCATCTCAATTTAAAACACCAATGATTAAAGGATTATTGGAGGGATACCAAACTTTTGATGCCATAGGTGCTGTTGTTGTTGGCGGGGTTATTATAATCTCTTTAAAAATAAAAGGAGAGAATAATTTTATTAAAAATAGGGGGCTAATTATAAGCTCTGGTATTGTAGCAGGAATGGGGCTTTTGATAATCTATTCTGGGATGATATATAGCGGAGCATTGTTTAACAACCAATTTGACACCAATGTAACCCGAACAGAACTACTATCTGGTTTAAGTTTAATAACCCTTGGCAATATTGGAAAAACATTTTTAAGTATCCTGGTTGGAGTAGCTTGTTTTACCACCGCAGTTGGTATCATAACCGGTACTGCAGATTTTATAAAGGGACTGTTTAAAAACTCTCAAAAAGCATATATCCTTACTACAATTATAGCCTGTGTTTTAGGTGTTTTGATAGGGCAGTTTGATGTTCATTATATTGTTGTTGTAGCCATACCAGCCCTTATGTTTATTTATCCTGTAACTATTGTTTTGATAGTTTTAAATTTATTGCCAAACAGATTTACTGCTCCGTTGGTATTTAGAGCAGTAGTTGTTATAACTATCATTTTCAGTATTCCTGATTTTTTGGGATCCATAGGAATGCAAAAATTTGTTGATCCAATTCTGGAAACCCTTCCTTTTGGAAAGTATAGCTTAGCCTGGTTAATCCCCGCAATGGTTACCTTAATTTTTATGAATGTTTTTTCGCACAAAAAGCAAAAATTGGTTCCTGAGGCATAAATACTTCATTAACAATTCAATTTATGGAAGTACTGATTGACAAAATAACAAAATTAGGGATGTTTTCCTCTTTTGTAGTGTGTTGATTTTTATTACTTTCGTAGTGGAAAAACAATTTTATTTATACTAACCCACCATTTATCATTTGAATTTATATGTAAAAAATTTAAACAATAACTGGTATAAAAAAATGAATGCCTATGAAAAAAATAATTACTCTAACATGTATTATTTCTTTATTTCTATTTTCTTGTAGCGACGATGATGATTATATCCCCGTAGGATCAAGATTGGATAAAGACTTAATTACTATTTTAACAACCCTTTCTGAAGATAAAACCTTATCTTATTTTATTTTACCAGAAAGTGATGATTATCTTAAGATTCCTCAAGATCCTTTAAATATAATTACTAAAGAAAAAGTAGAATTAGGGAAGTTATTGTTGCATGAAACTGCGCTGGGCAGAAAACCAAAAATGGCAGAAATGAAAGCTACATACTCCTGTGCATCCTGTCATCAGGCTGCTGCAGGGTTTAGTTCTGCTTTAAAGCAAGGGATTGGAGAGTGTGGTATTGGATTTGGAACCAATGGTGGCGACAGGATAATTAATACAACTGTTCCTATAGATTCTGTAGATATACAACCTATTCGTTCTCCTACCCTTTTAAATGTTGCATACCAGGATGTAATGCTTTGGAACGGACAATTTGGAGGTACAGGAACCAATAAAGGTACCGAAGCAAACTGGGGTCAAATACCTGAAAATTTTTTAGGATTTCAAGGAATAGAAGTTCAGGCTATAAAAGGGCAGGGAGTTCATAGATTATTAGTGGATGAAGATTTTGTAACTACTTTTGGTTATAAAGAAATGTTTGATCTGGCTTTTGCTGATATTACAGAAACACAACGTTATACAACCAAAAATGCAGGTCTTGCAATCGCAGCATACGAAAGGACCTTGCTTGCAAATAAATCCCCGTGGCAAGAATGGCTAAAAGGAGATCGTAGTGCTATGAGCAATGCAGAAAAAAGGGGTGCTATAACTTTTTTTGGTAAAGGAAAATGTTACGAATGCCATAGTGGACCTGCTTTAAGTGATAAAGGTTTTTATGCATTTGGAATGGGTGATTTTGATAACTCTGGTAAAGCAATAGTTCTTGACAATGCCGGATTCGAAAATGTAAAAAAAGGAAGAGGTGGTTTTACCAAAAATACTGCTGATAATTACAAGTTTAAAACCCCTACTTTATACAATTTGGTAGATAATGGTTTTTATGGACATGGAGGCACATTTACATCTGTACGAGATGTTATTGCATACAAAAACAACGGGGTTGCACAGTCTGCAGAAGCAACCGTTGAAAATCTGGCACCTCAATTTGGAACCATTGGTTTAACAGACGAAGAAATAAATAACCTTACTGCTTTTGTAGAAAATAGTTTGCGGGATAGCAATTTAAACAGATATGTTCCCGAAAGATTAAAATCCGGACAATGTTTTCCTACCAATGATATACAATCTCAAATTGATTTGGGATGTAACTAATACGTTATAAATGGTTTATGCTTTTTTGATTCTGGCAGAAAAGCGTAAACCACTACTTAATATAGATACAGACCAAACCTAGTTTAATGTGGCAATCCACCAGGTATTACCAAATGGATCCTGAAAACCTGCTCCCCGGGCACCATAATCCTCTTCCATAGGTTGCATCAAGGATTTGGCTCCGGCATCAAGAGCCTCATAATAGGTTTTGTCTGTGTCTTTTACATATACATACATAGATCCGGGATGAGCAGGGTAATGTGATGAAGCTTCGGAAAGAAGAATAGTACAATCCCCTATTTTTATCTCAGAATGTTGTATTCTGTTATCCAGATCCAGATTTCTTACCATTTCCTGTGCTTGAAAAATTTTTCGAATAAAATCTATAAAATCCTCAGCTTTTTCAACTACTATATATGGCATTGCTTGCTGGTGACCAGCAGTAATTTTCATTCGTTGCATATTATGTATGGCGACTTTTACAGGAAACGAAAAAGTAGTATAAAATATTCTATGCAGAAGTAAAAAGATGCTTTAAAATTTTAGTGTTTCATGAAAAAATTCACAGATTTTGTTAAAATGTAGTTTAAAAATTAGTGCCGGATATTTGTAAAAATAACTTATAACAAACCATAAATTAAATTATAGTGGGCAGTACAATAATAGCACTCCTTTTTTTCATTTAAATTAGTAGCCTAAATAAAGATTGTTATGACTCTTACAATGAGTATCCCCGCATTATTGTTTCCTGCAATATCCCTGACTATGTTGGCTTATAATGCCAGATATCTGGCTATTGCAGCTTTAATTAGACAGTTACATAATGAATATCTGGTTTCTTCATCCAAAAACACCGTATTGCAAATCAAAAACCTAAGAAAAAGATTATCGCTAATACGAAATATGCAGGCAATAGCTATCTTAAGCTTTTTGACCAGTGTGATTACTATGTTTTTGTTATATATAGAAAAATTAGTATGGGCTAACCTGGTATTTGGTATAAGCTTACTCTTACTAATGATCTCTCTTTTTTTGTCGTTTATAGAAGTTCAGATTTCTACCAAAGCCCTGGCGATTAGATTAGATACGATTCAGGAAAATAAGTAAGAAATTCTTATCTTGTTAAGATAATTATTTCCAAAACTTTTCTAATGCTTCAGAATGAACTTTTTAATAATGTAATAAAAGATTTCAATACAGGGTATTGGGAACTGCATAAAAATCCGGAAAGGGAGATTTGGTCAGAAAAGTTTTATAGCAATTTAGGATATACAAAAAATGAAGTAGAGCCTACCATCGATTATTTTTTAAAACACTTAATACATCCCGAAGATGTAGATGTTTTCAGAGATAATTTTATTAGTTACAGGCGTAATATTGTTAATTTTAAGCAATATATAAAAATTAAATCCAATGGAGATGTTTATAAACTGTTTAGATGTGCTACCAATGATAGCTTACCAGTAAATATAAAATCAGAGTTTGATCTTATCTTTTTTTTCGAAATAAAACTAGAATCCGAACACACTATTACAAAAGACAATTTTTACTATAAAGAAACTGCCCAAATGACCGCTACCGGTAGTTGGTATGTAGATTTTATAGAAAAAAAAAGTTTTTGGGACTTTGAAACCAGACGAATTTTAGAATACCCCGATAACTATATCCCTTCTCTTAAAAAATCTGCACTATACTACGCAGAGGAATCACAACAAAAAGCAGCAAATTTGTTTTTTAATTGTGCAATGACAGGAATGCCTTTTAATTCAGAAATTAAAATGGTAACAGCTAATAAAAGAATATTTTGGGTTAGGGCAATAGGAAAACCGGTATATAATGAAAACAAAGAAATAATCGGGATTAGAGGTGTTTTTCAAGATATAGATGAAATCAAAAAAAAAGAACTAGGATTGCAAAAATCTATAGATATCATAGCATCTCAAAACTCCAGGCTGTTTAATTTTGCACATATAGTATCCCATAACCTTAGATCCCATACCAGTAATCTGTCCTTATTGGTACAATTAATAGAAGAGATAGACAATCCTGAAGACAAAATAGGGTTTATCAAGGATATCAAACAAATATCCCATAGCTTAAACACAACTATAGAACACCTTAACGAGATTGCCGCAATCCATACCAATAAAGATCAAGAAAAAAAAGTTGTCAAATTTCAAGATGCCCTTAGTGTGGTTACCAATGGTATCGGTCAAATGATCTCTATAAGCAAAGCCAAAATTATAGTAGATTTTAGTCTGTTGGATAAGATTAACTATATACCCGCATATCTGGAAAGTATATTATTAAACTTGATAACCAATGCAATAAAATATAAACATATAGACAGAGACCCAATAATAGATATAAAAACGTATAAAAAAAATGACAAAAAGTATTTAAAAATATCAGACAATGGCAAAGGAATTGATTTAAAATTATTTAAAAACAAAATATTTGGTATGTATAAAACATTTCATCACAATAAAGATGCAGTAGGAATAGGATTGTTTTTAACAAAAAATCAAATAGAATCATTAAGTGGCAGAATTACCGTAGAGAGTGAGGTAGATAAAGGAACCACTTTTATAATTGAATTTTAAAATTAAAAAACATATAGATTATGAATAAAAAAATTGGATTGGCTTGTATAATAGATGATGATAATATGTATGTAAATCTTGTAAAAAAGATTGTAGAGGCAAAAAACCTTTGTAAAAATTTGATGGTATTTCAAAACGGTAAAGAAGCCCTTACCTACTTTGAAGCCATTTTGACGAATTTAGACAAAAAAACAATTCCGGATATTATTTTTCTGGACTTAAATATGCCTGTTATGGACGGATGGGAGTTTTTGGAAAACTTTACCAAGATCAAAAACAAGCTCGAAAAAACAATTACACTGTACATTGTAAGCTCTTCTATCAATCCGGTAGATATAGAAAGAGCCAAGAGCATTAATACCGTCAAAGATTATCTTATAAAACCGGTTACCTTAAAAGAACTGGAAGCTATTTTTTTAAAACAAGCCGTATAAAAAAATTGGCAGGCAACTTGTTTTAAGAGCATTGATATAAAAAACTTAAAGCCTCACTGAGGCTTTAAGAAGTTATTTTATACTTGAGAAATCCTAAGGGTATTAACCATCCCTTTGGCAGTTATAGGCATTGCAGCCAGATTAACCAACATATCTCCTTGCTCTACAAAACCACGATCTAACGCAATTTTATTAATATCCTCTACAGTTTCATCGGTACTTACAAATTTATCATAAAAAAAAGCTTTTACACCCCACAAAAGGCTAAGTTGTGACAGAATCCTTTGATTGCTGGTAAAAACCAGAATATGGGCATCTGGTCTCCAGGCAGAGATCTGAAACGCAGTGTACCCACTATTTGTTAATGTACATATAGCTTTGGCATCAATATCATTAGCCATGTGTGCAGCGTGATAGCAAATAGATTTGGTAATAAATCGGTTTGTTCTTATATGTGGTGGATTTTGAGGAACAGTTATTAAATCCGAATTTTCTACGCTTTTAATAATTCTAGACATAGTCTCAATTACTTGCACAGGATATTTTCCAACAGATGTTTCACCAGATAGCATAACCGCATCTGCACCATCCATAACAGAATTTGCAACATCGTTTACCTCTGCACGAGTAGGGGTCAGGCTGTCAATCATAGTTTCCATCATCTGTGTTGCTATTATGACTGGTATTCTGGCAATTTTTGCCTTTAAAACTAATTTTTTCTGAATTAACGGAACTTCGTGTGCAGGAATCTCTACTCCAAGATCTCCTCTGGCAACCATTAATCCATCACAATATGCTACAATAGTGTCAATATTTTCAACACCTTCGGGTTTCTCTATCTTAGCTATAATAGGTATTTTATGTTCGCTGTGTTCTTTGATAAGATTCTGTAATTTAATCAAATCATCGGCATGACGCACAAAAGATAGAGCAATCCAATCTACTCCTTGCTCACAAGCAAAAATGGCATCTTTTACATCTTTTTCGGTTAATGCAGGTAAAGAAATATTGGTGTTCGGAAGATTGACCCCTTTTTTTGACCTTAATGGCCCTCCTTGTATTACTCTGGCAGTAACAGTATCTTTTTTGTTGGTAGAAACAACTTCAAAAATTAATTTACCATCATCCAACAGGATTCTTTCTCCGGCTTTTACATCTTTAGGAAAATTTTTATAATTCATATAAACCTCTTTCGATGTTCCTTCAAAAGGTTTTCCTGTTATAAAATTAATAGTATCCCCATCATTAACAATAATATCCCCTTTCATAACACCTACACGCAATTTTGGCCCTTGCAAATCACCAAGTATCGCAGCATTATAGCCATGATCTTCACTTAGTTTACGTATATTTTGTATGCGCTCCTTAACATCTTTATAGTCTGCATGTGAAAAATTTATTCTAAACACGTTTACACCTGCATCCAGCATTTTTTTTAAAATCTCTATATTACTTGTAGCGGGTCCAAGAGTAGCTACTATTTTAGTTCTTTTACGTTTAGGCATTATTCAAATATTAAATTGTTCTTTGATTTGAGTATCGTATGATCTACTATATATGCAGTCATAATTTGAGAAATGTTTAGCATATTTAACAGTAAAGACTTACTGGAAAAATTAGATGCTTCTGTTTCAATTTTTAAAAAATAATCTACACTTTTTAATTCAGGAATTAAATATTTTGTTACCAGGGTATCCTCTGCCAAAGCAGTAAATAACCCATTTGTGATATTGTTTTTTTGCTCTGTTTGAGCCTGAAATTTATTTCCAAAAAGGTTATATATGGTATATTGAAAATGATCTTCAAATTGATATAACGGAAAACAGGCAATTAAATCCTTATGCGAAAAAATAATATCTTCTTTTTTTCTGAAAAGCCTTAAATTCAAGTTTTTATTTAATAGAAATGCTAGCCTGTATGAAGCTAATGAACAATGAATAGCAATGAGTTCATAATCATCATCGGCAAAGGAATCTAATACTAACCGTTGAACAGCCACTTGGATTTTTTTGTTTCAGAATTAACGCGAAATATACAAATAAAATCACCTAACAAGTTTAATTAAGCATAAAGATATTTTACGAAAACGATTGCGTTAGTATCTTTTGTTTCTGAAAAATCAATCTGTCTGTAAAGCAGCAGTTCATGTTTTAATAAACCAGAAATTAATTTGATAAAGTTTTGATAAAATTTACTTAGTGTGGTTTTCAATTTTTTTATAAAGTCTTAACAGTGTATTTTTATAAAATGCGGCTTTACCATCTATAATATCTATTACCGGGTTCATTTCCAAGAGTACTTTTTGGATAATTTCTTTAGAAACTCGTGCATACTCTGATAATCTTGTAATAGCAATTTCTTTTTCTTCTGGATTCAGGTTTTTATAATTTTTGTTAAGCATAAGAAAATGGTGTATCAAAAATTTGACATATTAATGTTTTGGGGCATCATAAGTTCTTAGGATATAAAGACGTCTTGCCCGATGAATATATTCGATGGCTTCCTCACGACTTTTGCCACTTTTGTATAACTTATCCATCCAGTTGTATATTAAAACCTCATACGGGGTTTTTTGTAAAACATCATAAAAAAAATTATCAGATTGTAAATGAAGTGCTCTCAATACTTCAATCATAAAAATATAATGGGCTTCATTTTTTTGTATACTCATCTGGATATTGTTATCTGATACGCTGCAAGTTACAAATTTTCTTTTTAAATCAGTGTTATATGTCTTGAAATTACGGCTTATAAACCGTAATTTTTTAACATCTGAATGCGGACTTTTGTGAATACAGACGTTTAATGTCGTTGATTATGAATGAACAAAACAAATTACAACGTATTAAGTTGATAGGAGAACACATCAAGCAATTGAGACTTAATGCTGGATATACAAGCTACGAAACATTTGCTATAGATAAAGGATTAGACCGAAAACACTATTGGCGTTTAGAAAAAGGCTCTAATTTTACTTTAAACACACTTATTCGTATTTGTGATATTCACAATATTTCTTTAAAAGAATTTTTTAAAGATATTGACTAGTCCAACTATTTTTTTTAATAATTGAAGACTTAAAACAAAGCACTTAATTATTTATTTTGGATTGAAATGCAAAATAACCTCTTTTTGATGCTTTTTCTTCTGCCTTCTTTTTTGAAGTAGCTCTTGCTTTAGCAATTACTTTATCATCTATCCAAAGTTTTACGGCAAAATGTTTCATTTCATCTTTTCCGGTATCTTCGTATACTTCGTAGTTAAATACTTTTTTCTCTTTTTGACACCATTCTATCAATAAGCTTTTATAGCTAATTATTTGTCCTTCCAGGCTTTCAATATCCACATACGGGTCAATTACCGCTTCTTTAATAAACCGCTCGCAATACACATAGCCACGATCCAAATAAATAGCCCCTATTAAAGCTTCAAAAAGGTTTCCGTGTATATTTATCCCAAATTGAGATTTTGGAATATTGGTTTTGACTAATTCTATTAGTTTTAAATCCTTGCCTAACTCATTAAGGTGTTTTCTGCTTACTACTTTGGCCCTCATTTTGGTTAGGTAACCCTCATTGCCTTCAGGCACTTCTTTAAACAAGTGCGCAGCAATAACGCTACTAAGCATAGCGTCTCCAAGAAATTCGAGTCTTTCAAAATTAATAGCATTTCCTTTTTTATCTTTTAGATTTAGAGATCTATGGGTAAATGCTTTTTCGTAAGGACCAATACTTTTTGGCTTAAAACCTACAATTTTCTGAATTTTAGAAAAAAAATTCCCGTTCTTTTCAGAGCGGGAATTTAATATGTTGCGAATAACATTCATTATTCGTTCAATTTTTTAAATAATACACAAGCATTATGACCTCCAAAGCCAAAAGTATTACTCATTGCGTATGTAATTTCACGTTTTTGAGCTTTGTTTAAGGTCAAATTCAAAGAAGAATCTATGTTTTCATCCACAGTAGTGTGGTTGATAGTAGGGGGCACTATACTGTTTTGCATTGCCAATATAGAAGCAATTGCTTCTATTGCTCCAGCAGCGCCAAGCAGGTGTCCTGTCATAGATTTTGTTGAATTGATATTGATATTAGGTGCATGATCCCCAAAAACTTTAGTGATAGCTTTCAATTCTGCGACATCTCCTAATGGAGTGGATGTCCCGTGAGTGTTTATAGTATCTACTAGTTCTGGTGTAACACCTGCATCTTTTAAACAATTAAGCATCACGCGTTCTACGCCTATTCCGTCAGGATGTGGAGCTGTCATGTGATATGCATCACTAGACATTCCGCCGCCAACGACTTCTGCATAGATTTTAGCACCCCGTGCTTTTGCGTGTTCGTATTCTTCAAGAATTAGAGTTCCACCACCTTCACCAAGCACAAAACCATCTCTGGTAGCGTCAAATGGTCTGGAGGCAGTTTCAGGACTCTCATTTCTTGTAGATAAAGCGTGCATTGCATTAAATCCTCCCATACCAGCAATAGTTACTGCAGCTTCACTTCCTCCTGTAATGATAATGTCACAATGTCCTAAACGTATATAGTTTAGAGCATCGATCATAGCATTGGCAGAAGAAGCGCATGCAGAAACAGTGGTATAGTTAGGTCCCATAAAACCATTTCGAATAGAAATATGCCCGGGAGCTATATCGGCGATCATTTTTGGAATAAAGAAAGGATTAAAACGAGGCGTTCCGTTTCCATTGGCATAGCCAATTACTTCTTCCTGAAAAGTTTCTATTCCGCCAATTCCAGCACCCCAGATTACACCAACTCTAAATTTGTCGACTTTTTCCATGTCGATAGCAGCATCTTTTATAGCCTCTTCTGAAGATACTATAGCATACTGTGCAAATTTATCTAGTTTGCGAGCTTCTTTTTTATCAAAATAATCTGTAGGAGAATAATTTTTGACTTCGCAAGCAAATTTAGTCTTGAAATTTTCGGTATCGAAATAAGTAATGGGTGCGCATCCGCTTTTACCATTAATTAATCCATCCCAATATTCATCAATATTGTTACCGATAGGCGTTAATGCCCCTAGTCCTGTGACTACAACTCGCTTAAGATTCATATTCTGTTGTGAAATTATTACTTTGCGTCTTCAATATACGATATTGCTTGACCAACTGTTGCAATGTTTTCAGCTTGGTCATCTGGAATCTGAATATCGAATTCTTTTTCGAATTCCATAATCAATTCTACAGTGTCTAATGAATCAGCGCCTAGATCGTTTGTGAAACTAGCTTCATTCACAACTTCGTTTTCGTCTACTCCTAATTTGTCAACGATTATCGCTTTTACTCTTGATGCAATGTCTGACATAATGTTTAATTTTAATTTTTAATTAGGTGGCAAAAATAAAAAACTTTATTTTAAAACCCCACAATCCCACAAAAATGTATTTGTATTTTATCAAATATAGCGAAGTATTGCCTTTTTGCTGCCTAAAAATGAATAATTATTATTTTTTTTGTGCTCTCTGATTAACAATTTTATACTATTTATTATGAAACGTATCATAATTTTTGCTTCCGGCTCTGGTACCAATGCCGAAAATATAATTAAATACTTCCATGAGCAAAAAATTGCCGAGGTTACACATGTGTTCTCTAACAACCTGCGTGCCAAAGTATTAAAACGAGCTCATGCCTTGAAAGTAAAGGCATTACATTTTGACAAAGAGTCATTTTATGTCACAAATGAGGTGCTTAATGTCTTAAAAGATGCTAAGCCAGACATAATTGTACTGGCAGGGTTTTTATGGATTTTTCCAAAAAAAATTATTGAAGCCTTTCCTGATATGGTCATAAATATTCATCCTGCCCTGTTACCAAAATATGGTGGAAAAGGAATGTATGGCAATCATGTGCATGAAGCCGTAGTGAAAAATAAAGAAAAAGAAAGCGGTATTACCATTCATTATGTAAACGAACATTATGATGAAGGCGCTATCGTATTTCAGGCTAAAACTCCCGTATTAGAAGGAGACACTGCAGAAGATGTTGCAAATGCGATTCATCAATTAGAATATAAACATTTTCCTGTCGTGATAAAAAAATTGTTGTTTCCAGAAGCCGATACTTCGTTATAGTGGTGTGCTTTATAGTAGAATCAGACAAAAAACAATAATGTTTGAAGAGTTGGCAGGTATGTTTTTTAGTATTCTTCGAAAACTTCAGGATACCAAAAAAGCATACTATTACTATTCGTAACGCAAAAAATATTTAGAAGATATGTCAAAAAAAGAAAAATTTTATGTTGTCTGGGAAGGGCACAGACCAGGAATTTATACAAAATGGGAAGATTGTAAGGCAGCTGTAAATGGTTTTACAGGAGCAAAATACAAATCTTTTGATTCTTTTGACATTGCAAAAAAAGCATATAAAGGAGATTATGAAGATTATAAAGGAAAAAGTAGCCCTAAAAAGGCTCTTACCCCAGAGCAATTATCAAAAGTAGGAGAGCCTAACTTATATTCTATCGCAGTAGATGCTGCTTCTAGTGGTAACCCCGGTAAAATGGAATATCGTGGAGTAGATACCCAAACTTACAAACAGCTTTTTCATCAAGGCCCGTTTCCTGAAGGAACAAATAATATAGGAGAATTTTTGGCTCTTGTGCATGGGCTTGCGTATCTTAAAAAGATAAATAGTGATCGTATACTGTATTCTGATTCTAGAATAGCGATAGGTTGGGTAAAACAAAAAACCTGCAAAACCAACTTAGTAAGAACATCCAAAAATACAGAAATGTTTGCATTGGTAGATCGTGCAGTACACTGGCTTAAAAATAATACATATACCACCAAAATTGTAAAATGGGAAACCAAAGCATGGGGAGAAATTCCTGCAGATTTTGGCAGGAAGTAACATGGATTTTTGATCAAAAAGCATAAATCAATAACCATAAAACATCATGGTTTTTTCTCATTACTTAATAAGAATTTTTATTCTATTTTAGTATATAAATTATCCTACCCTAAAATGAATATCTATAGTAATCAGTTATTTGATAACTGTCTCGAAATAGATATTTATAAAATCAATGAATATTATTATGTATAAACTATCTTTTTAAATAAGGATAGATGATAGTTGTTGCGCAACAATCAGGCGAAAACCGAAAAGCCTTGATAGAATAGGTAGATAATTTTAAAGAATCAGGTGTTTTTGAAATATATGTATATTATAAGTTTCGTTTTAATCATATCCTGTAGCAAATAGATGAATCAAGTTAACTATCATTTTATGGATCTTGATTCTTTGATAACTTCTTTACATACAAAAGAAAAGAAAAGAAAGAAAAATTTCTTGTAGATTTATTTCAACAAGATCAAGAAGTAAGGGGTTCGGATAAAAAATTGGAGATTTTAAAAAGGAATAATTGTGATATGAAGTCAGAAGAATTTCAGAATTATGCCAGAAAAATGGTGGATACAGATTCTATGAATTTTTTAAAGACAAAAAAATATGTTAGAATCTTTTGGATATCCTGATTATTTAGAATCTGATTCAAAAGCTAATTATGCTTTAAACGTAATTGCTTTACATCAATCTTTTAACAAGCAGCTAGTGTTATTTCCCTATATATATAAAGCGTATAATGATGGTTTTGTAAACAGTGAACGTTTTTCTTTTTTTTCTTAATAAAATGCATATTCACAAATATGGAGAGAGTCATCCACATGCAATTACTTATGAGGAAAATATAGAGCAGTTATTGAAGAGACTTCAACTAAAATAAGGAGTGTATTATGAATTTGAAATTTTATGGTATAAGATTATGTAAGCTTGTTTTCTCAAGCAGAAATAGGGATGAGTTGAATTAAACAATGTATTTATTTTTAAATACAAGGTGCTGATCGATGAGGAGGTAGTATTGCCTGCATATTGTATTATAGTCACTGGAATAATGGATGATGTTGTTAAAAAGAATTAGATGTAAAAAAGCCCCGATACAAGATCAGGGCTTTTTAAAAATATAAATATTATTTATTTCTTAATTATTCAAAGTAGGAAATACTGCATTACTTTTTGTTGTTGCAGATGATGTACCACATGCACCAAGATTATTCCATCCGTTAGCTGTTAATTGGTATAAATTTCCTTGATAAGTTACTTTATTACCAACAGAATAAGTATTATTACGGTTATATTCAGCAACGCCAGCACAAATATCGCCATTAGGTGTACTATCACATGCACCAAGATTATCCCATCCGTTAGCAGTTTTTTGGTATAAATTTCCTCGATATGTTACTTTATCGCCAACAGAATAAGTGTCGTTACTGTTGTACTCGGCTACACCGTCACATTTACCACCACCAGTAGTAGAACCAGGATATATTCTTGCAATAAAAGACTTATCTGTGGTAGATAATTGAGTATTGTTCCCTACAGAAACGCCATCTGTAGTATGTTCTGCAGGAATAGGATAGTGCATTATTGATAATCGATCGTATGCACTGTAGTTAGTAGTACTTGCTTCATAACGTCTGAACAGGTTATTATCTACCTGTGCTCTGGTCCATCCTTGAGTTCTTTGGTAATACTCATAAACAACCTCTTTGTTCCAGTTAATTCCTGCAACAGGATTTTGATGCTCATGGATCAACCCGAGTGCATGCCCAAATTCATGAACTATAACACGTCTAAATTCCTCATCAGGTGTATTGTTGTTAAAATACTCATAATGCATACTATGAGATTGATTATTAGAATCAGTTCCTAAATATGACCAATACCCTTTTGCATTATTATAGTTGCCGAAACCAATTTTGATATTTGCACTACTATTAGAAGAAACAAATTCAAATTTTATATTGGCATGGTCTTCCCATTGTACAGCATATTGCTTTACTTTGGATTGTAAATAGCTACTTCCATTTAAAAATTTTACACGGATAGTTTGTCCAGGTTGCCATTGTACATCTTTAACACTGGCGGCTTTAGACTCATTAGTATTCCATTTTTCAATACATACATGAGCAGTACTTTTTGCGATTGCGTCCTGATTTGTTTCGGCTGTGAATTCAGAATCTTTTTCACAATTGAAGAATAAAACTGAAAGAGAGGTAGCTAAAACAAGTTTAGCTAAATTTAATTTTTTCATAATTATTGTAAGTTTGAGTTTATGTTGGATACAAGAACGTAATTTTTTTAAGATTATTTTAGTGTTATGTCATTAATTTTAATAAAACATTATTTTTTTTTTAACTATAGTGCTTAAAAATTATTATTTTAACATAGTTGAAGAGCAGACGAAACCTTGATAAACTATGATATAGTGAAGTAAAAAAATTGGTTTAAGGATTCTGTCGTTATAAAATGAGACACGAGATAATAATTTAATCCCTTATTTGGAGTCTGATTTCCCAAAGCTTGCCTCGAAAACAGAATATATTTTTAAAGAGTATACCTCGTGAGCTTACTTTAAGATTATTGATTATTAAAGAAACATTAATAAATACCCCAAAATACTTTTTGATTTTTGAAAAATAAAAAACGTAAACATCTTGATCCTAACATCTGTCAGACAAGGATAAAAACAACAATCAGGAAAAGTTTTTTTGAAATAAATAACACCTTTTGAGTATAGACTCTCAAGGTTTTAAAAAACCTTGAAGGTCTAACTAAAAGTAAAACGTATATTTGCAAAAAAATTATTACGCTACTTTATGAGCAAATTACTTATTGTAGGCTCTATTGCCTTTGATGCTATTGAAACTCCTTTTGGTAAAACAGATAAGATATTAGGAGGAGCAGCACCTTATATAGCCCTTTCTGCATCTAATTTTAATGTTTCTTCTGCAATTGTTTCTGTAGTTGGTCAAGATTTTCCGGTAGATTATCTCCAAATGCTAAAGGAAAAGAATATTGATATTTCTGCTATAGAAATAGTAAAGGGAGGAAAAACTTTTTTTTGGAGTGGCAAATATCACAATGATTTAAATTCAAGAGATACACTAGACACACAACTTAATGTACTTGCTGATTTTAATCCTGTAGTTCCCAATAATTATAAGGACGCAGATATTGTGATGTTAGGAAACTTAAATCCATTGGTACAGCTTGGTGTTATAGAACAACTTACTCATAGACCAAAACTTACCATATTAGATACCATGAATTTTTGGATGGAAGATGCTTTTTTGGAGGATCTTTTAAAAGTAATTTCAAAAGTAGACGTGATTACTATAAATGATGAAGAGGCCAGACAGTTAAGTGGAGAATATTCCCTTGTAAAAGCTGCAAGAGCGATCGAAAAAATGGGTCCAAAATATGTAGTGATTAAAAAAGGAGAACATGGGGCACTGTTGTTTCATGAGGAACAAATTTTCTTTGCACCTGCATTACCATTAGAAGAAGTTTTTGATCCTACAGGAGCAGGAGATACATTTGCAGGTGGTTTTGCAGGGTATTTAACAAAAACAGGTGATGTCTCGTTCGAGAATATGAAAAAAGCAATCATTCACGCATCAAACTTAGCATCTTTTTGCGTAGAAAAATTTGGAACAGAACGAATGGGAAACTTAAATAAAGATGAAGTTCAAAAACGACTTCAGCAATTTAAAGAACTAACACAATTCGAAATAGAATTATCTTGACACAAAATATAGCCCTAAAGCAATTGTTTGGGGCTTTTTTGATTATAATATACATAACACAACAATAGTTAGAATATTTGGAATACAATGAGTGATGCATTAAAACACGAATGCGGGATAGCATTTATAAGGCTGTTAAAGCCATTAGAGTATTATAAAGAAAAATACGGAAGTGCATTTTATGGGGTAAATAAAATGTATTTGATGATGGAAAAGCAGCATAATCGTGGTCAGGATGGGGCAGGATTTGCAAGTATTAAATTAGATACAGCTCCCGGAGAACGATATATAAGTAGAGTTCGATCTATTGAATCACAACCCATACAAGATATTTTTGCTCAGATTAATGACAGAATTAATAAGGAGTTTGATGAACATCCAGAATATGCCGATGATGTTGATTTACAGAAAAAAAATATACCTTATATAGGAGAAGTCCTTCTTGGGCATGTACGATACGGTACATTTGGAAAAAATAGTGTAGAGAGTGTTCATCCGTTTTTGAGACAAAATAATTGGATGCACCGTAACCTTATTGTGGCAGGTAACTTTAATATGACAAACAATGATGTATTGTTTAATAACCTTGTAAGATTAGGTCAACATCCCAAAGACAAGGTCGATACTGTTACTGTGATGGAGAAAATAGGACATTTTCTGGATTCTGAGGTAGCTAAGCTATATAAGAAACTAAAAAAAGAAGGATTTAACAAAAATCAAGCCTCCCCACAAATAGCAGATCGATTAAATGTTGCTAAAATTCTAAAAAAATCATCAAGAGATTGGGATGGAGGATATGCTATGGCAGGGATGTTGGGACATGGAGATGCGTTTGTTTTAAGGGATCCCGCAGGAATAAGACCTGCATATTATTATAAAGATGAAGAAGTAGTTGTAGTAGCATCAGAAAGACCTGTTATTCAAACGGTTTTTAATGTTGCTTTTGAAGAGGTAATGGAACTGGATCCGGGAAAAGCAATAATTATTAAAAAAGACGGGGAAACCTCGATAAATAAAATTATGGACTCATTAGAGCGAAAGGCCTGTTCTTTTGAGCGTATTTATTTTTCAAGAGGAAGTGATGCCGAAATCTATGAGGAACGAAAAAGATTAGGAAGGTTACTTATGCCTCAGGTGTTAGAAGAAATTAACCACGATACAGTTAATACCGTTTTTTCTTTTATTCCTAATACCGCAGAAACTTCATTTTATGGGATGGTTGAAGCTGCTCAGGATGAACTGAATAAGCAAAAAAATCAAACGATACTTTCTGAAAAAGACACATTGACAGACGAACGACTTTCAGAGATTCTATCCTCCAGATTAAGAACAGAAAAAATAGCGATCAAAGATGCTAAGCTTAGAACCTTTATTACAGAAGACAGCAGCAGAGATGATCTGGTAGCGCATGTATATGATGTAACCTATGGCGTGGTAAAACCAGAAGACAGTTTGGTAATAATTGATGATAGTATTGTTAGGGGAACTACTCTTAAAAAAAGTATTATCAAGATGATGGATAGATTAAAACCAAAGAAGATAGTTATTGTTTCTTCGGCACCACAAATTCGTTATCCCGATTGTTATGGGATCGATATGGCAAGATTAGAAGGGTTGGTTGCATTTCAGGCAGCATTAGAACTTCTGAAAGAAGATGGAAATTATGATCTTGTAGAAAAAGTTTATGAAAAATGTAAAGCGCAAGAAAATTTGGCAGATGCCGAAGTGCAAAATTTTGTAAAAGAAATTTATGATGGGTTTTCTGATCAGGAAGTAAGCGAAAAGATAGCAGAACTATTAAGTGATACCTCTGTAAAAGCCGAGGTAAAGATTATTTATCAAACCGTAGACAATTTGCATAAGTCTTGCCCAAAGAATCTTGGAGACTGGTATTTTACAGGAAACTACCCAACACCAGGAGGAAATAGAGTTGTAAATAAGGCATTTATAAATTTTTATGAAGGTAAAAACGAAAGAGCATATTAAAAAACAAGAATGTTTACTACTAAAAATAGTTAATTTGTGTATTTCAACAAGTATTTTGACCTTTCATCTAAAACATTTTTTCGATACGAAATAACGTATTATATTAGCAGAGCCATAGCATAAGTAGGTTAAGTTCATGGTAGATTTGGGGCAAAAAAAGGTGGTTCTTCCACCTTTTTTTATTTTATAACAATTCGTAAAGTTATATATAAAAAGGAGGGTATCTGAAAAGTATTTAGTTGAAATAGTAATTTCTAAAAAACTCTTTGTTTCTTTTTGTGAAACCTTCTTTTAGAGCTAATTAAAAAAAATCACAATAAAAAAAGAGGATATTTGAATTTTCAGACACCCTCCTTTTTTTTCTTGAATATTTCTTTACACTATTTTCCCTGAGCATATCGCTTAGAAACCTCGCTCCATTCAATTACATTAAAAAATGCAGAAACATAATCAGGACGACGATTTTGATAGTTCAAATAATATGCGTGCTCCCAAACATCCAGTGCAAGAATAGGAGTGCCTCCACAGCCAACACCTGGCATTAATGGGTTGTCTTGATTAGGAGTAGAACAAATCTCTACTTTTCCACCTTGATGAACACATAACCATGCCCATCCAGAGCCAAATCGGGTACCCGCTGCTTTTGAGAATACCTCCTTAAAAGTATCAAAAGATCCATAAGCCGCAGTTATAGCATCAGCAAGTTCACCAGAAGGCTTTCCTCCTCCGTTTGGAGACATTATTTCCCAAAATAAATTGTGGTTATAATATCCACCTCCATTATTTCTAACAGCTCCGTTAGACATATCCAGATTGATAAGTATATTATCAATCGTTTTACCTTCAAGATCTGTCCCTTTAATTGCAGTATTCAGGTTATTGGTGTATCCTGCATGATGTTTATCATGATGAATTTCCATTGTACGGGCATCTATATGAGGTTCTAACGCGTCAAAAGCGTAGTTTAATTTTGGTAATTCGAATGACATAATGTTATTGTTTTGATTAATAAAAAATAAAAGAGACATCAAATTTAACAATTAGAGCGATGAATAAAAATTTATAATTGTTATAAATTGATTAAAACCAAAAGTAAAGATGAAATCCACGGTTTAGTCCGGGATAATTTATATAATTTGGAACTATAGAATCTCGGGTTTTAGTATTTTAGTAAAAAAAAGAATTGAACGCTACTACTGCATTTACTGTTTATAACGCTGCTGCTGGTGCTGGTAAAACATACACCTTGGTCAAAATGTATTTGATTACCTTGCTAAAGGGCGAATTT
The DNA here is from genome assembly GCF_977115655.1 of Aquimarina sp. Lineage (NCBI taxonomy): Bacteria > Pseudomonadati > Bacteroidota > Flavobacteriia > Flavobacteriales > Flavobacteriaceae > Aquimarina > Aquimarina sp. Next base: position 86,259 of record NZ_CDSBKO010000005.1, on the reverse strand, counting down.
AAAGACAGTTACAAAAATATTTTGGCTATAACCTTTACAAATAAGGCAGTTGCCGAAATGAAAACCAGAATCTTAGAAAATCTCGTGGCTATTAGTACCCCCGATACTCCTGTAAAATATCAAGGCCTGCTACAAGAATTAACTGTTGAAACCAATATAGCAGAAAAAGAACTGAAACAAAAAGCAAGCAGAATGCTTAAAAGTATTCTTCATAATTATGCAGCATTTGATATTGTCACAATAGATACATTTACACACAGGATAATCCGAACATTTGCTCATGATTTGGGGATACCCATGAATTTTGAGATCGAAATGGACACAGATTCTTTAATTGAAGAAGCTGTGGATGCAGTAGTTGCCAAAATAGGGTTAAATGAAGAACTTACCAAACTGATTATTGATTTTGCAATTAGTAAATTAGAAGATGACAAAAGTTGGGATATTACTATAGAACTTAATAAGGTCGCCAGGCTTTTGTTTAGTGAAAACGATAGACAACATCTTAATAAGTTGTCAAATAAAGAGATTAGTGATTTTGAAACACTAAAAAACCTGTTATATCAAAAGGTCAAAGACTTAAAAGACAAAATAAAAAACTCTTCAAAAAAAATTCTGGATCAAATATACAGTCTGGGATTAGAGAATAAAGATTTTAACAGAGGTACTATCCCCAATCATTTTCAAAAGCTTTGCGAGGGAGTAACTAAATTAGATTTCAAAAAAACAAAATGGGCTCAGAATATTGAAGCTGCCGATTTTTATACAAAAACCTTAAAAGAAGATAAAAAAAATAGTATTAATAGTATCAGACCTATTATCGAAGCTGCTTTTATAACAACAAAAGACCAATTGATACAACTTTCTTTGTTCGGTAATATACTTAAAAACATAACCCCGCTATCCGTACTAAATGCAATTAATAAAGAATTAATAGAAATTAAGAAAGAAAGAAAAATTCTATTAATATCAGAGTTTAATACCATAATAAGTAAAGCGATTCAAGGACAACCTGCACCATTTATATACGAACGATTAGGAGAACGATACCGGGATTATTTTATTGATGAGTTTCAAGATACCTCAGAACTACAATGGAATAATTTAGTACCTCTTATAGATAATGCCGTCTCTACAGAAACCTTAACAGGAAAAAGAGGGCAAATTACCATTGTAGGAGATGCAAAACAAGCTATTTACAGATGGCGAGGAGGCAGAGCAGAACAATTTATAGACCTTTCCTCAGATAAAAACCCTTTTTCTGCAAAAGAAAAACAAGTATATAATTTACCCAAAAATTATCGTAGCCATGAAGAAGTAATTAAGTTTAATAATCGATTATTTACCTTTTTATCAAATGATTTTAGTGATAAAAAACATCGTGAACTATATGTGTCAGGGAATAAGCAAGAAACAAATTTTAAAAAAGACGGATATGTAAACATATCTTTTATCGAAGCTAAAAATGTAGCCGAAGAAAATGAATTATACCCAGAAAAAGTTTATGAAATAGTAAATAACAGGGTAGATAACGGGTATGCACTTAATGAAATATGTATTATCGTTAGAAAACAAAAAGAAGGAGCAGCAATAGCAGATTTTCTTACTCAAAAAGGGTTGTCTATAATTTCTTCAGAAACATTATTGATAAACAATGCTCCTCAGGTAGCATTTATAGTAAACATTCTTACATGGTATGCATATCCGGACCATTTATACTCTAAAATAGAAGCCCTGCATTTTTTAACAGAAAAGTTTTCTATACAAGAAAAGCATTTGTTTTTGCAAAAAATGACAGATAGTGCACCAAATATGTTCTGTGCAGAACTAAAAGAATATGGTGTAAATTTTAATTTTACGCAACTTGCAATAAAACCTCTTTATGATGCCGTAGAATATATAATAACAAGTTTTTTTCTTGCAGATACCACTACCGCCTATATGCAATTCTTTCTGGACACAGTATTTGCATTTACACAAAAATACACAGAAGGTATTGTTGGGTTTCTGGCATATTGGGAAACCAATAAAGAAAAATTGAGTATAGTAGCCCCACAAACAGAACAGGCAATCCAAATAATGACAATACATAAGGCAAAAGGATTAGAATTTCCATGTGTGATTTATCCGTATGCTAATATTAATATTTATGACGAGATTGAACCAAAAACATGGTTCCCTGTTGACAAAGAAAAGTATGCTGATTTTGAAGAAGTATTTATTAATTATAATAAAGAAATATCAGATTATAGTATAGCTGCAGAAGAAATAGTTCTACACAGGCAAGCACAATTAGAATTGGATACATTTAATTTATTATATGTAGTGCTTACCAGGGCAAAAGAACAGCTATATATTATTTCTAAATTAGATTTAAACGCTAAAGGCGAAAGCAACCCTAATACCTTTTCAGGCAAACTAATCTCGTATTTGGATCATCTGGGATTATGGAGCCCAGAAAAAACAGAATATGATTTTGGAAACCCTTTACGACCACAAATAGAGAGTGTTAATACAGACAATAAACCAAGTGCTATTAATCTTTCCGGGTTTCAGAACACATCTGGAAAATATAAAATTAGCATAGTAACCAATTCTGGTAAATTATGGGACACTGCCCAGCAAAATGCCATTGAAAAAGGAAACTTAATACATGACATTATGGCTTCTGTATACACGTGTGAGGATGTCGAAAAAGTTATAGAAGAAGCATATACAACAGGGAAAATTGTGTTTTCAGAAAAAGAAATACTTTATAATGAGATAAAAAACATTACAAATCACCCTGAACTTTCTCAATACTTTTCTAAAGACAATATTATTTACAATGAAAAAGATATTATTTATAAAGGAAAACTGTTCAGACCAGATCGAATAATAATAGATAAAAATAATTTAGCTACTATACTGGATTATAAAACAGGGACTCACAACCCTTCTCATTCTAAGCAATTAGAGGAATATACCTTTGTTCTTCAAGATTTGGGTTATACAATAAAGGATAGAATTTTAATTTATTTTAACGAGACAATTTTCTTAAAACATATATAAATAAAATGTATTTTTTAGAATTACTAAAAGAAATTTAAGGATAAAAGGTATTTTTATCTTATAATTGTAGCATAATTATGAAGATAAATAGGATATTTTTTCTTTAACATAGTTAAAATCATTGCTTTTTTTAGGGCTAAAATACTGTTGAATTAAACTGAAATTCCCTTCAAAACTATGATATATACTGGCTTGTTAAGAAAAATTTATTAGATTTATCTTTGACAGTTATTTTTAACATATTACATTTGCTCTAATTAACACTTAAAAATTAAATTATTGAATATGAAACATCTTAGCAGATTTTTAGTGGCTTCGTTACTAGTACTTGGATTTAGTACGGCGAATGCACAAGATGAAAACAATCCTTGGGCGGTTTCTATAGGTATTAATGCCGTTGACATCTTTCCTACTGGGGGAGACCTTATCAATCAGGGAGAAATTTTCGATGAATTTTTTAATGCTAGCGACCACTGGAACATACTTCCATCTGTATCCAAATTATCTGTTGGAAGGTATATAGGAGATGGTTTTTCTTTTACAGTAGCTGGGTCGGTTAACAAAATAGAAAATTTAGGAGAACTTCCTAATGGAACTCCTGTTAATGCTAATGACCTATCTTACTATGCAGCCGATGCAAAAATTGGTTACAGCCTAAAAAATTTATTAAAAACAAAATGGTTTGATCCTTACCTAGGAGTAGGTGGAGGTTATACCTGGATTGATGAAGTAGGAGCTGGAACTTTAAACGGTTCTGCCGGAATAAACTTTTGGCTAACTGAAAATTTAGCTTTTAACGTTCAATCAACGTATAAGCACGTATTCGAAGATTACGAAAAAGGAGATTATATCCCAACACACTTTCAACACTCAGCAGGACTTACTTTCGCATTTGGAGGTAAAGATACTGACGGTGATGGAATATACGATAAAGATGATGAGTGTCCAGACGTTCCTGGTTTAGCAGAATTTAATGGATGTCCTGATACTGACGGTGATGGAATCACTGATGCTAAAGATGAGTGTCCTGATACTGCTGGTACTGCAGAATTTAATGGATGTCCTGATACTGACGGTGACGGAGTTCCGGATCCTAAAGATGAGTGTCCTACTGAAGCTGGATTACCTGCACTTAATGGATGTCCTGATGCTGATGGTGATGGAATCACTGATGGTAAAGATGGTTGTCCAAACGAAGCTGGTCCAGCTGCTAACAACGGATGTCCTTACCAAGATAAAGATGGTGACGGTGTATTAGATAAAGATGATAGCTGTCCTGATGTTGCTGGTACTGTTGCAAACAACGGTTGTCCTGAAGTAACTGAAGAAGTACAAAAAACACTTAACAATTATGCAAAAACAATCTTGTTTGATACTGGTAAATCTAGTATTAAAGCAGAATCTAATAAAGTGTTAGGAGATATTATCGGTATCTTAAAAGAGTATCCAAATGCTAAGTTTACAGTAGAAGGACATACAGATAGCGTAGGTAGTGCTACACTTAACCAAAGATTATCAGATTCAAGAGCTAATTCTGTAAAAAATTACTTAACAGAAAACGGTATCGATCAATTTAGATTATCTGCTGTTGGATATGGTGAAGACAGACCTATCGCTTCTAACAAAACTAAAGCTGGTAGAGCAGAAAACAGACGTGTAGAGATTAACTTAGTAAAAGAATAAGTAATACATACTCTCACAATATAAATAGTAAAAACGTCCCGAATTTTTCGGGACGTTTTTTTATTTTTAGAACAGTAATCATCATTACACTTTTTTGCTTATAATACCACATCTGTTAACCCCCTTAAAACCCTAACATTTGAAAAGTTTTCTAAAAGAAGTATTATTAGAACTATACAATACTAATGAGGGTATAAGCGATTTGCTTTTTATTGTTCCCAGTAAAAGAGCAGGGCTTTTTCTTAAAAAAGAACTTTTGGAGATCTATACAGATACCACCCTGTTTGTACCTGTAATCCTTAGTATAGAAGAGTTTATTGTCCAGTTATCTGGTTTACAACAAATAGATAACACACAAACGCTGTTTGAGTTTTATGAAACCTATCTAAACACTCATCCTGATGTAGAAAAAGAAAATTTTGAAACATTTAGTAATTGGGCACAGACACTTGTTTATGACTTTAATGAAATTGACAGGTATTGTATCGATCACAAAAGCTTTTTTACCTATTTATCCAGAATACAAGATCTAAACCATTGGTATTTGCAGGAAGAAAAAACAGAACTGGTTAAAAACTACATTAAGTTTTGGGAAAGCCTTATAGATTACTATAATAATTTTAAAAACAAACTTTTAGATAAAAAAATAGGATATCAGGGGCTATTGTACAGAAAAGCTTCAGAAGACATACAAACGTACATTAAAACCGAAAAAAGAAAACATATTTTAGTAGGATTTAATGCCTTGAACAATGCAGAACAAATTATTTTTCAATCTCTTTTAGAATCAGATATAGCTCGTGTATATTGGGATGCAGATCAGTTTTTTTTCGAAAACACCTATCACGAAGCATCCTTGTTTTTAAGAACATATAAAAACCAGTGGGAGTATTATAAAAAGAAACCTTTGCAATGGATTAATAATAATTTTTCTTCAAAAAAAGACATCACTCTTATTGGTGTCCCTAAAAATATAGGTCAGGCAAAATCCGTAGGACAGCTACTGGGAAAAATCCCTGAATCCCAAATGGAAAAAACCGCTTTGGTATTGGCAGATGAAAGTTTGTTACAGCCATTGCTCAATTCATTGCCAGATGTTGTTAAATCCCTAAACATTACTATGGGATTACCATTAAAAGAAGTTCCGACCGCGGCATTCTTTGAGTTGTTGTTCAATCTGCACAAAACATCAACTAACCCCAAAGGATTTTATTATAAACAAGTATTAGAGATTTTAAATAGCTTACCAGCATATAGATTGCTCGGGTTTAGTGCAACAAAATTGATTCATACCATATCCAGGGATAATATAGTATTTGTAACACTTAAAAAATTACAAGAACAAGTTGTCGAAAAAGAAAAACAAATACTTGCATTATTGCTTGAGCCCTGGAAAAATGTTACCATTGCTTTGGATAGTTGTAGAAAAATAATACAGTTGCTAAAGAATAATCTGGATAAAGACAAGAACGAATTAGAATTAGAATATGTGTATCATTTTCATTTGGTATTTAATAAAATTTCTACTTTGCATAGTAAATATCCGTACTTAAACAGCTTAACATCTTTATATACATTGTATAAAGATATTTTAACAACCCAGACATTAGATTTCTCAGGAGAGCCATTTAGCGGGTTACAACTTATGGGAATGTTAGAATCCCGCTGTTTAGACTTTGAAACAGTGATAATAACCTCTGTAAACGAAGGTACTTTACCAGCAGGAAAAAGCATGAACTCTTTTATTCCTTATGACCTTAAAAGAGCATATAACCTTCCTACTTATAAAGAAAAAGACGCTATTTATACCTATCACTTTTATAGATTAATACAAAGGGCAAAAAAAGTGTATTTGTTATATAACACAGAAAACGAAGGAGTTGGTGGTGGAGAAAAAAGCAGGTTTTTACATCAATTAGAGATAGATAAAAGACCAAATCATACCATTTCTAAATATACCGTATCTGCAGAAGTACCTAAATTGGTAAAGCAGCCATTACAAGTTAGTAAAAATTTGCACGTACTATCCAGATTAAAAGATTTGGGAGGACATGGATTATCACCATCGGCACTAACAACTTATATTAGAAACCCAATAGATTTTTATTATAAATATGTTTTGGGGATTAAAGAAACCGAAGAAGTCGAAGAAACCATTGCAGCAAATACACTGGGCACAGTAATCCACAATACCCTGGAAACATTTTATAAACCTATAGAAAACAGATTTCTTAGTATCAAAGATATCCAAGAAATGAGGAGCCAAATAGATAAAGAACTTAGCAATCAATTTAAACAAGAATATACAAAACTGGATATCACGCAAGGTAAAAACCTATTAATTTTTGAAGTAGCCAAAAGGTATGTTTACAATTTTCTGAAAGCAGAAGAAGCACTTTTACAGAAAGGTTCTCAACTAAAAATTTTATCCATAGAAAACAATTTAAAAACCAAATTGCAAATTCCAGGCTTAGATTTTCCTGTTTATATAAAAGGAAAAGTAGACAGGATAGACTCGTTGGACGGGCAAATAAGGATAATAGATTACAAAACTGGCAAAGTATCCCGTAACGATGTAGTGGTTATGGATTGGGATGCTATCACAAAAGATTACAAATACAGTAAGGTAATACAGGTTTTGGCGTATGCTTATATGCAACATAATGAAAAGCCTATTCCGGAAGCTTTTCAGGCAGGTATAGTTTCATTTAAAAATTTACAGGAAGGATTTCTTAAGTTTGGAACCAAAGAAAACGTAAGAGGCAAAATAAACGATGAAATTACAGGTTCTGTATTCGAGCAATATCTAATTCAGCTACATAAATTAATTATAGAGATTTTTGATATTGAAATACCATTTACCGAAAAAGAAACAGGGGGATTATGAACAAGTACTATTTATAAGTAACCCTGCAACCAGAGCTTGTGATTTATATAAAATATCTCTGTTTGAAAAAGAAATCAGGATTAACCAATAAAATACCAGTTTATGATTGTAAAAAATAAAAATTTAGTATTAGAAGGAAAACATCAAAAACCTATAGTAACAGATATATTTTATAAAGAAGAACAATCTCAAAAACCAATAGTCATTTTTTGTCATGGGTATAAAGGCTTTAAAGATTGGGGAGCCTGGGATTTAGTAGCAGAAACCTTTGCAAATGCAGGATTTTTCTTTGTTAAATTTAACTTCTCCCATAATGGAGGAACTGTACAACAGCCTTTGGATTTTCCCGATCTCGAAGCTTTTGGAAACAACAATTACATCAAAGAGCTAGACGATCTTACAACCGTTATAGATTGGGTTACTTCTCCATATTTTGAGTTCAAAAATAAAATAAAAAAATCTGATATTATTTTGATAGGACACTCCAGAGGAGGAGGAATTGTGACCATAAAAGCAGCAGAAGATACCAGAGTTACTAAATTGATTACCTGGGCAGGCGTTTCTGACTATAAAAGCAGGTTTCCAAAGGGAGAAGCTTTTGAAAAATGGAGAAAAGATGGAGTAATGTATATAGAAAACGGAAGAACCAAACAAAAAATGCCACATTATTTTCAATTTTATACCTCTTATATAGAAAATGAAGAGCGACTTAATATTGCTATAGCAGCTAAGAAAAATCTGATACCGCATTTAATCATTCATGGCACAAAAGATCCAACAGTTAATGTGCAAGAAAGCGGGCAAATTAAGGAGTGGAGCACTAATAGTGAATTATTTTTGGTAAAAGGAGCAGATCATGTATTTGGGATAAAACATCCCTGGAAAGATAAAAATTTATCCACGCATCTTTCAATAGTACTACAAAAAACGATTGATTTTGCAAGTATTTAACACTTTATTAATTAAAAAATATAAGAAGCAATCATTTTTTTTCGTTTATTTGTCGTAATGAAGATTAACAGGCAAATACTAGCATCTATATTTTTGATACTCTTTGGGGTAATTCAATTGGCAGACTTGCATATTGTAAGTCATGATACCGATGATGTAGACTGTTCCCTTTGTAAATTTACTTCAGATAATCATAACGCTAATTTTACTTCTCCAGACACGATTACCGTTTCAGATATAATACTTGTTCCTGCAGATGTTGTTAGAATTACTTATGAAAACCGATATTTTGGTTCTAGAATTGCTCATTCCTTTTTAAACAAAGCTCCTCCTGTAGCTTAATCTTATCAAAACCGTTTTATTAGAAACAATTCAACTAATAGTATAGTTCTACATTAGTTACTCCTATTTATTTTTTTATAGATGAAAAGACACACTTGGTTATTAGTGTTTCTTCTCGGGATCAACCTCTTATCTTCTCAAGAATGTAACAATACACTTTCTGGCAGAGTTATAGATTTTCATGATGGAATCCCCCTTGAAGGCGCTGCAATAACTTTTAACAATCGTACAATTGTGACAGATGCAACAGGTATGTATACTATTGATAAGCTTTGTGCAACAGCATACGCTTTTACAGTATCTCATGAAAAATGCAACTCACAAGTAATAACATTAGATATCGCTAAGATATCTTCAAAAGACTTTTACTTAGAACATCACCTTAATGAATTAGAAGAAGTTAAAGTGGCTGGCAATACTAATAAAACAACTTCTGCACAAGAAGAAACTATTGACTCTGATGTTATTGAAAAATATAGTAGTGCTTCTTTGGGAGATGCGTTAAAAGAAATTACAGGAGTTTCTTCATTAAACACAGGTTCTACTATAGTAAAACCTATTATTCAAGGACTAAGTGGCAGTCGGGTATTGATTATGAATAATGGTGTTCGTATGCAGGATATGGAGTGGGGTGATGAGCACGCTCCTAATATGGATATTAATACAGCAGGTAATGTAACTGTTGTTAAAGGAGCTTCAGCTTTGCGATATGGTGGTGATGCTATTGGAGGTGTTGTTATTATGGAACCTAATAAAATACCCGCAAAAGATACTTTATATGGTAAAACAATCATTATAGGAGTAACAAACGGGAGAGGAGGCTCACTTTCCTCAGAGCTGGTAAAAGGCTATGAGAACGGATGGTTTTTTAAAGTGCAAGGAACTGTAAAACGTTTTGGAGATGTAGAAACACCAGATTATATATTATCTAATACAGGAGTATTTGAAAAAGGAGCATCCATATCTTTTGGGGTAAACAAATTTACTCACGGCTGGGATGCATATTATTCGTTTTTTGATAATGAAATAGGAGTACTGGCTGCTTCGCATATAGGTAATGTAGATGACCTTATCAATGCAATTAATAGCCAAAAACCAACCATTATTAGAGATTTTACTTATAAGGTAAATAATCCTAAACAAGAAGTTACACATCACTTAGGAAAACTAAGATATTTTAAACGTTTTGAAGAATTAGGAAAATGGAGTACACAATACGATTTTCAATACAACAAACGGTTTGAATTTGATGTTCGCAGAACAGAAGAACTCAGCAAATTGCCAAGTATCGATCTGGAACTAAAAACACATACTGTAACATCAGATTTTCACTTTGATTCTAATCCTGAATTTTTATGGAGTGCAGGAATAATGTTTAGATATCAAAATAACTTTGCAAATCCGGATACCGGGGTTAGAAGGTTGATTCCGGATTATGATAAGTACGATGCTGGTATGTTTATTACCGCAGAATATAATGTGAACAACAACATCATAGTAGACACTGGTATTAGATATGATTACAACCGTATGGATGCCCAAAAGTTTTATTTAAAATCCAGATGGGATGAAAGAAGGTACAACGAGGATTTTGCAGATTTTATTAAAGAAAACTTTAATTCACAATGGCTAACCAATCCTGTTTTTGATTACCACAGTATTTCTGCAACCATAGGTATGCAATATATTTTTAAAGAAGATTATCAATTTCGATTTAATTATGCATTAGCACAAAGAGCCCCGAATCCGTCAGAACTTTTTAGTGATGGTCTGCATCACTCTGCTGCCAGAATAGAATTAGGAGATTTACGAATAGATCAGGAAACATCTCATAAAATATCATTAGCAGCACAAAAGAACACAGAAAAATGGGGATGGGAAATTGCACCATACGCCAATTTGATAAATGATTATATCTTATTAGAACCAGTAGATGTACAGCTGTCAATACGAGGAGCTTTTCCTGTATGGGAGTACAGACAAGCTAATGTTACATTGTTGGGACTGGATACAAAGCTTTATTTTAATTGGTACAAAAACTGGAAAACAGATCATAGTTTTTCTATTGTAAAAGGAAATGAGAGTAAAAAACACACACCATTGATTAATATACCTCCTCCAAAATTTGATAATAGTGTAACTTATAAAAACGAAAAATGGTTTGGTTTACAAGTATCTATAGAAAATCAATATTTTTTCAGACAAAATGAATACCCATCTAACATATCTGTATTTTCTCCCCAACAAAACAGAGATGTGCTTTTGGACATTAATACTCCACCCAAAGCATATCATGTTTTAAATGCAGATACTAGTATGGAGTTTGTAGTAGGACAAAAAAGCAAATTAAAAGCAGGAATAGCCATAAATAATATATTAAATAGCACCTATAGAAATTACTTGAATCGTCAGCGATATTTTGCAGATGATTTAGGCAGAAATTTTTTACTAAGAATATCAATAAACTATTAAATTATAAAAACGATGAACACACGTAAATTTTTATCCATACTTACTGTAGGAAGTATTTTATTTGCATCTTGCTCTAATGATGATGATGATCCGGCACCAATCAATGAAGGAGAATTAATAACTAAAATGACAATATCTCTTGTAGGAGGAGGGCAAACCATAAATATGATTGTAGTAGATGAAGATGGAGCAGACGGGCCTTCAGCACCAAAAGTGACCGTTTCAGGAGATTTAAGTGTTAATACCACATACAATGGCACTATAGAGCTGCTTAACGAATCTGTCAACCCTGTTGAAGCAATTAATGAGGAAATAGAAGCAGAAGCAGATGAACATCAATTTTTTTACACTGCTAATTCTTCGTTAAAAATTGCAACAACCTATACAGATAAAGAGTCTGATTATAAGAAAGAAGACGGAACCACTTTTACATCTGTTAATCCTGTAGGATTAAAATTTACAGTAACAACCACAGATGCAGGAACAGGTGCTTTTACGGTTATCTTAAGGCATAAACCTAATAAATCTGCAACAGGAGTTGCTAATGGGGATATTACAAACGCAGGAGGCAATACAGATATAGACCAAACCTTTAATATAACAGTTAAATAATAATTAAAAATAATGATTGAGACTTTATAAGTTATGTAAGTTGAGTTTGTGTAAAAAATTACATAATTAGTTTCAATTCTGGCCCCTAGGAGTAGTTACCTAGGGGTTTTTTATGTTTTTTACAGAACAGTAGTATGGGATACACTTATGTTTTTTGTTTTGGCTCAGTTTTAACTTTGAAACAGCACTAATAAATTATTTCTTTTTCATCTATTCTTCGTACTACAGCTATACTTGATACCAGATCAAGTCTGGCACAAGCTTTTTGCCTTGAATACTTAAAAAATAAATTCAATTTCTATACACACTATTTCAAAGTTAAAAAAGAGATTTTATACAGGTGAATTAAAACTATAGAGAGAATGTAGTATTTTGGCATGAAATTTGATAAAAGAGAAATATACAAGTATTAAAGAGAATTTTATGAAAATAGGGGACAAAGATAAAATCATAACAAAAGTTAAACAAATTAAAAGAATATCATAAAAACTGGTTTTCAGTATATTAATGTCAATAATTTTATCAAGATATTATCACATCATTAAATGTTAATTATTAAGTGAAAAACGTTGGAATCTTTGATGGATAGGCACTACCTTTGGTGCATAAATCTAACCTAATAGAACAATTGAAACTATCATAATTAGTATAAGTTGAGTTTGTGTTAAATACAATTAAGTTTCAATTCAGATCCCTGGGAGTAGTTAACCCGGGGATCGTTTTTTTAAGCATAATTTTTTTCTAAAGGTTTTTGCAGATCAAGATATTTTGTTTAACATGGATTATCCATGTCGTTAAGCTAATACAAAAAGATATTGTAGTGTCACATTGGTTTCTGTGACAATGTAATTAAAAATGTTGTTAGACCTCAAACAGATACCTGTTATACCTTAACTAAACTGCTACGCTGAAATTAAGAAAACACCTGTATGTATTGTGCTTTACAGCTTCATAACAAAGACCTAATGCATAACTCGGGTTTGATGAATTTATAAAAGTATGAGCTTTATATATTAGCGCTTTTTTATACCAGAGTTACTACTTTTGTTTGGACGGATATTTTAAGACGGTCATGCCTAAATAAATACCTTGATATTGTTAAAGCAACACACAGATGTTCTGCAAATTTTTCTTGCGTCCAAGTGTATTGATTTTCTTTACCCTTGGATAAATGTAGATAAATTCATAAATATGTGTTATTAAATATATAAGGAACAAGAATCAACTAACCATATAATCTATTGTGTTTATTATATGAAAAATAATTTACAGCATATTTTTGATACGCTACAAAAAATCAAAAGTAATGGTACAGTTGTAGTTTCAGGAACAAAAAAGCTTATAGTTCCGGGACTTCATATTAAAGATTTGGGAGAAATTAGTTTTCCAATTGAAGCAGCCAAAGCCAAATCAATCATTCAGATATCGCATAAAGCCCCTTTTGGAAAAGGAAGTACAACTATTTATGATGATACTATACGCAGCGCATGGGAAATAAACGCAACATCAATTTCTTTTCATAACCCAGAGTGGTTGCCATATCTGAATAAAATAATAGCCAATGTTAAAAAAGGGTTGAGTTTTGAGAAAGAAAAAAATGTAGAAGCAAACTTATACAAACTTTTGATATATGAACCCGGAGATTTCTTCTTGCCCCACAAAGATTCTGAAAAAGAAAAAGGAATGTTTGGCACATTGATTATTGGGTTGCCCTCTGCTCACACAGGAGGAGAATTAGATGTTAATTTTGATGGCAGAAAAAAACCGATAGATTTTTCAGAAGCTTGTAATTCATATAAAATACCATATACCGCTTTTTTTGCAGATTGCGAACACGAAGTTAAGCCCGTTTTATCAGGGTATAGGATATGTCTTGTTTATAATTTAATCCATAAAAATCAAAGCGTATCATCTATAAAATCTCTTGATTTTAGTTCACAACAAAAAAATATATCAGATCTGTTAATTTCAGAACAAAAACAGTTTGGTGAACTCCCAAAAGTAATTTTACTAGGTCACGAATATACTCCGGCTAACTTTTCGTTACAAAATTTGAAAGGTCATGACAAACCAAGGGCCGAAGCATTAATAAATACTGCAAAACAAGCTGGATATTATGCAAGTCTGGCGTTATTAACACATTATCAAAACGGAGAATTAGAATCAGACTATTATTACCATGATTATTATAGTTACAGAAACCAAGGGTATAGAGAAGAACCAGAAACAGATGGGATCATGGGAGAAGTTTTTGAAGAATACACATATATAAAACATTGGGATTCTACTTATCCGGGATTGGGAAATCTGCATATTAAAGAAAAAGATGTTATCACCGAACTAAATCTGGGTGAAGGGAAACCAACAGAAAAAGAAGGGTATACCGGAAATGCAGGTATGACTATTGAATACTGGTATCATTATGGAGCTGTTGTTTTATGACCCAAAAGCAAACATATTTCAATCCTGAAAGGCAGACCCATAGAAAGTCAATTAGAATGGCTGGATTATTATAATAAAAAAATTCAAAAACCGGATTTTAAATACATTAACATCATAAAAAAAGTATTATTAGGTTTTTTGGATCATGATTTTAAAAATCAGGATTGTCAAAATCTCAATTTCGAAGCTTTAGCAAAAGCATTGTACTATCTCGATGATGTTGCATTGATACAAAACCTGAACAAGGTTTTAAGTGATTTATTTGGCTCTATCAGAATAGATAATTGGATTTCTTTAGTAAAAAAATACCATTTAGATACTTTTAAAGAAATATTTTTATCCGTCGGAAATTCTAATAATCTATACAAAATAGGGACTTTAATCGGTCTTCTTAAAAAATTGGCACAAGAACAAATAAAACTTGATTCATCACTTTTAAGGCAAATAGACCATATTCCAAATTATATCAATACAAATGATATACATAATATAGGAGATTCATATTTGTATTACAGAGACCATTCATTAAAAAAGGCAGAAGTGGCAACCCTCCTTATACTGGATATTTTAACATTAAGTACGTTTAAAAACAAAGACGGTGATTGGATCCGGAGCACCTCGGGTCAAATTACCAAATCATTATCCAGAAAATACCTTAACAAAGTTGTAGTACCTGCGCTTTTAGAATCAGACCATAAATCTTTGTTGTTTAACAGCTTGTTAGACAGTTGTATAAAAAAACTATCTGATAAAACGAAAGAAAAACCAAAGCCCCTGAAAACTGGACCAGAAAGGTTCCTGACTCCAAATATAATGCCGAGATATGGAAAATGCTAACTCCTTTTTTGGATTCTCCAATAGATTCTGTTTTTGAGTACAGGGCTAATCAACAATTAAGACAAGAAGTAGAAAACGCCATAAAAAATGTAACTATTGATCTAAAAACAGAAACTATTGAAAAAGGAAGACCTTACACCTTGAAAATTATGAAGACACAAAAGGAATATGAAAGATTATTAAAACAATGGAATGAGGATAAATCACTGTTGCATCAATTAAAAAATGTTAACGGATTCGTTTTAGGTTCTTAAGGTTAAGTATTTAACCCCTTTTCCTTCGGATCTTTAAAGAAAGTTGTGATAAAAGATATAAAACAAAAAACCTGCAAATTAGCTGTTTGCAGGTTTTTTTAAATCTTGGTGGAGAAGATGGGATTCGAACCCACGACCTCTTGACTGCCAGTCAAGCACTCTAGCCAACTGAGCTACATCCCCAAAATTTTTAATCAGATCCCCTTAAAACCAATAACGGAATCCTGCTATCAAAGTCCTTTTTAAGGATAGTGTTTTCTTCCCAAAGTTTAGAAAAAAATCCACGCTTACGTCTGAATACACACAGAAGGTCTGGATAATTTTCGTTCAAATGTTCTAAAACACCTTGAAATAAAGTTGCGTTTTCAGATACTTTATAAGAAGAAGTAATACTTCTCAAATCTGTGTCCAAATCTGAATCTTCAGGCAAAAAATCTGCCGTTTTTATTTGAAGCAATTTCATTTCGGCATTAAAAGTACTTAAAATTTCTTTTAAAGGGGTCAAAGCGCTTTTCTTTTTTATAATTCCTGATTTAATAGACATAAGTATTTTTTTAACAGGCTTAAAAGCATACATTTGAGGAACGATCAAGATGGGTATCTCTGTTTTTTTAACAAGTGCCCCAGAGGTTTCCCCAAGAAAATAAGGATTTTTAATATCACTAACCTCTGCACCCAAAACCAATAAATCAATAGTATGTTGTAATTTAAACTTTGGGATAGCCTCTAAAAGCTCTCCCTCTAGTGGTAAAGCGATCACTTTTACTCCTTTTTTATCAATTTTTGAAACCTCTTCTTCAATAGAAAACATAGTAATCTCCTCTAGCGTTTTATTTATTAAAGGCAAACTACCGGATCTTGGCGATTTTTTAAAAACTTTTACTACATAAACAGTCGCTTTAAACTCTTTTGCAAAATCTATTGCGTATTGAAGCTGAGCAATACTAATCGAAGGTTCTGATAACCCCAAGGGAACTAATATATTCTTCATTAATTAGTGAGATTTGTGTTTTAGGTTGTAAAATTACGATTTTAGACCCTTTACAAACTACTTTATTTATAAATATTAATTTTTAACCTCTAATTATGCAATAGAATTTGGTTATAAAAGGAAAACATAAAATATATTTTGGATAAAAATTAGAACCATATTTTTTTAAGGTTTTTAAAATTCAATATGGCATTGTTATCTACAATATAAAGTTAGTATTTTTGGGCTTTAATTAATAAAATATGATTCGCAAAGCCTTACCATCCGATCTTGATTCTGTATATAAATTAGTACAATCCTGTGCCAAAGCAATGATAGCCATAGGGATTTATCAATGGAACGAGCATTATCCTACTAAAGAACGTTTTCAAAAAGATGTAGAATTACAAGAGTTATATGTATTAGAGGAAGATAATATCGTTATAGGAATTATTGTGCTAACAGATTTTATGGATGAAGAATACATTCCTATACCTTGGCTAACCAATAACGAAAATAATTTATATATACACAGAGTAGCAGTTCATCCTGATTATTGGGGCAAAGGATATGCACAGCAATTAATGGATTTTGCAGAGGGTTTTGCAAAAAACAATGAATACCAATCTGTTCGATTAGATACTTTTAGCCAAAACCAAAGAAACCAGAAGTTTTATGAAATAAGGGGGTATCAAAGGTTGGGAAATATCTATTTTCCAAAACAAAGTGAACATCCTTTTTATTGCTATGAACTCCTTACATGAACAAAATAATTAGTTTTAAAAACATAAATCGTTTGGCAGTACCAGCAATTATTTCGGGTATTGCAGAACCTTTACTTTCTATAACCGATACAGCTATAGTAGGAAACATACCCCAATATGGTACAGAATCTTTGGCAGCAGTAGGTATTGTTGGTTCCTTTTTATCGGCTTTAATCTGGATTCTTGGGCAAACCCGTAGTGCAATTTCTGCTATAATTTCTCAATATCTGGGGGCTGGTAAGATCGAAGAAGTACAAACACTACCCGCGCAAGCTATATTTTTTAATGTTAGCCTCAGTATTTTGGTATTACTTTCGACGGTGTTCTTTGTGGAAAAAATTTTTATGCTTTACAATGCTTCTGGATTGATTTTAGAATATTGTGTTCTATATTATGATATAAGAGTTTGGGGATTTCCTTTAACATTATTCACTTTTGCTATTTTTGGAATTTTTAGAGGGCTTCAAAACACATTTTGGCCAATGATAGTGGCAATAACAGGAGCTGTGACCAATATCGTACTGGATTTTATTTTGGTGTACGGTATTGAAGATATTATAGTGCCTATGGGAATTAGTGGTGCAGCATGGGCAAGCTTGATTTCGCAATTTCTTATGGCAGTTATTGCTTTTGCTTTATTGCTAATTAAAACTAATGTTAGCCTTAGGCTCAAGTTTCCGCTGCATAAAGAGTTGGGCAGGCTGGTAACTATGAGTCTTAATTTATTTGTTAGATCTATTGCATTAAACACTGCCTTGTATTTTGCAACAGCAAATGCTACACAATATGGAGATGAGTATATCGCTGCATATACCATAGCTATGAATATCTGGATGTTTACTGCGTTTTTTATTGATGGATATGGCAGTGCGGGCAATATACTAAGTGGTAAATTATTAGGAGCAAGAGATTACGATTCGTTATGGAAATTAAGCAAGCGTGTAAGCGGCTACGGTATTGGAGTAAGTATGGTTCTTGCAATTGTGGGATTTATATTTTATTACCAAATAGGAAAAGTTTTTACTAACGAAGCTATAGTGTTAGATACTTTTTATAGTGTGTTTTTTATAGTTTTGATTGTACAGCCCATTAATGGTCTTGCTTTTGTATTTGATGGGATTTTTAAAGGTCTTGGAGAAATGGGGTATTTAAGAAATGTATTGCTGGGTGCAACATTTTTGGGGTTTATACCTGCATTATATATATGCAATTTTTTTGACCTTAAGCTATACGGAATTTGGATAGCTTTTACTATTTGGGCACTTTTTAGGGGAGTAGCGCTTGTTATAAAATTCAGAAACAAGTTTTCGCCTTTAATTCCTGATTAATACTCTGATTTACAATTTTTTACATAAAAATAAAAATCTATTTTTAAGAAATATATCTCGTGAGCTTTCTCCCGGGGATATTGATTTGCTTATAAAACATAAAAAAGCATACATAATAAAGGTATATACATGACTATTAAGAAAACCCCGATTCGTAAGCTGTTTTTTTGAAAAAAATGTTCCAGTGTTCTAATCATAAATTAATAACCTTGATATAAGCACCCTAAAAACGTATTTTGTTTTTGAGACAAGCCCTTACTTAATTAAATTGTAATAGAATAATTAAAGATTATACAGTTCTATCGTATAATAAAGACTTTTTATTTTATCTATAATTACGCTTTCATTTGTAAGCTTATGATTTTATAGAATACAACTAAAAATCATATCTTTAAACGTGCAAAATAAATACAGTTAATCCTCTTATACCATTTTAACTTTGAAATCGTGCGTATGGAAATTGAATTTATTTTTTAAGTATTCAAGGCAAAAAGCTTGTGCCAGACTTGATCTGGTATCAAGTATAGCTGTAGTACGAAGAATACTTAAAAAAGAAATAATTTATTAGTGCTATTTCAAAGTTTAAAAAGGTATTGCTCTAAATCCAAACAATAATGACACCAAGATCAAACGGAAGTTTATATACCCATATCGAAAATAACATTGCTACTATAGAATTTGGTCATCCTGCCAGTAATTCTTTTCCTTCAGAATTATTAGAAAGACTGGTAAAAGCTTTCGATACCCTATCTAAAGATGTATCTGCTAAGGTTATTATTCTTAAGTCTGAAGGAGATAAAGCCTTTTGTGCAGGGGCTTCTTTTGATGAGTTGGTAGCAATAACCAATCTTGAAGAAGGAAAACAGTTTTTTTCTGGATTTGCCAATGTAATTAATGCTATGCGAAGGTGTAAAAAACCTGTTATAGGCAGGATACAAGGCAAAACAGTGGGAGGAGGTGTAGGATTGGCGTCTGCTTGTGATTATTGCCTGGCAACCGAGGCGGCTTCGATTAAACTAAGTGAGCTTACCATAGGTATCGGACCATTTGTAATAGAACCCGCCGTATCCAGAAAAATAGGATTAGCAGCTTTTGAAACCTTGGCCTGGGATGTATCTCAATGGCAAAATGCCTATTGGGCAAAAGAGCATGGGTTATTTGCACGGGTTTTTGAAACTATAGCCGAGTTAGATAGCGAAATACAATTATTTGCTGAAAAATTGGCAAGCTATAATCCCCAGGCCACACAGCAAATGAAAAAAGTAAATTGGCAAGGAACAGAGCATTGGCAGGAATTACTTATAGAACGAGCAGCAATTTCTGGAGAATTAGTGCTTTCAGAATTTACTAAAAGAGCTTTAGCAAAACATAAAAAATAAATAAAGAAGTCGTTTAAAATAAACTTGCTAAAAATTATTTAAAAATCCGGTAAGCTCATTGTTGGTAAAAAAGTATAAAGATTAGATATTCATTTTATAGAAAATCTCTTCGTAAAACATCTTCCAATGTTTCAGGATCTGTTCCGGTTAGAGTTTTTATGCTATCAGTAGTATTCTTAATATTTCCATTTTTGATTAAGCTATATATAGGAATCATATAGTCTGCAATAAAATTCGGGGTGCCAGAATCTTTTAGTACTTTACGATACGTATCTGGATCTGGATTAGCATATATTATAGGGTTACCTGTAATAGTGGTAAGCAATTTGGCAACATCAAAGTGAGAATATGCTTTAGCCCCTGTTAAAATATGTGTTTGATGTTTTCTGTTTGCATCGGTAAGCAATACCGCAATAGATCCCGCTATATCCCGAGAGGATACAAAGGGTGTTTTTCCTTCTCCCGCAGGAGAGAATAATACATTACGTTGCTCAATATTTTCTCTTTCATAATTACCAAAATTTTGCATAAAAAAACCCGGGCGCACAATATTCCAGTTAAGATTAGAAGTCTTTAACTTATCTTCCATTAAACCATGAAAAGGCATTTCTTTTAGGGTATCCATGCCGTACCCAGATAGATATACCACTCTGCCAGTGTAATTATCTTGTAGATAATTTACAAAAGGCTCTAGCAATTCAAAAAGAGCAGGATTTAAAGGAGGCCCTATAATAAATACACCATCCGTACCTTCAATTTGATTAAAAGTGTTTCTGTTTTGATAATCAAAATGTATTGGTGTTACTTTAGAGCCAAACAAACCTTTTGATTTTTCTGTGTTTCTTGTTGCTGCCACCACCATATTATTTTTTTCAAGAAGAGCAGTAACAACTTCTTTTCCTATAGTGCCGGTAGCACCAGTGATAAAATATTTTTTCATAATTTTTTTTATCCACATTGTGGAGTTTAATTCTCCGAGGCTTGCCTCGAAAACAAAATATGTTTTCGGAAGCATACCACGTGAGCTTGCTCCGAGGTTATTGATTTTTAGAACAAGGTATAAAGTATAGTATCTTTGCGCAAGTAGGTACATAAAAGTTGTATACTATATAAAAACATACTAATACTGATTATTAGTTCATTATGATGAAAAAAAAATACGATCCTTTAGAAAATAGTGAAGAATTTTTTGCTTCCTGCCCTGTTATTACAACTTTGGATGTAATAGGAGGTAAATGGAAACCAGCAATATTGTGGCAATTACAAAATAATGATCTCTTACGTTTTGGACAATTAAAAAAGCGTTTGGGAGGAATTACTCAAAAAATGTTGACTCAACAATTACGGGAGTTAGAAGCAAATAATATTATCTTGCGCAAAATATACCCAGAGGTACCACCACGAGTAGAGTACAGATTATCAGATCATGGCAAAAGTCTTGCTCCTTTACTTAACGAAATGGCAATCTGGGGAGCTAATCATAATAGAGCTAAAGAAAAATAACATAAATTTATTTGATTGATTTTATACTATGGATATATTAAATTTTTTAGGAGGTAATGGATTGTTCCTGATTTTAGGAATTGTTTTGGTTGTGGTTTATTTTATAAATAAAAGAAAGAGGAGATAATTTATTATCGTGTTTTTAACCATCCTGTAATACTAAGGCGCTCACTGGCATTAACAGGTTTTACCTCGTGTTCAATAATTTGACTTTCAAAAACGACTACCCTTCCTGGTAAAGGAAGAATAGTTTTACAGGTTTCTTTATCGTCATCCTGTAAATATAAAACCAGTTCACCCCCATTATCAGGATTCCAGTCTGCGTCATTGAGGTAACATACAAAAGATAGTTTTCTTCTGTCATCATTCATAAAAGTATCTATGTGTCTTTTATAAAAAGTACCCTCGGGATAAATAGCATAATGAAATTCTTTGTATAAGATACCTAAAAAACAAGTCCTGTTTAAATAAGAAACCAGAGCGTTTATTTTATTAAAAAAATAGTCTTCGGCTTTATTGGTTTTGTTTTCATTAATCCAAAAAATAAAATCCCCTCGAATAGATTGTATTATACTTTTATTTATTTTATTGCCGATAGCTGCTTTTTTAAATTTATCTTCCTCATATTTTTCTAGCAAAGAAGAACGAAGTATGTCTACTCCGGGAGCATCAAAAAAAGAATCAACAATACTGTACTTATCTTTCAAAAGATCCGCAATGATTTTTTCGAAAATAGGATTTTGATCAAAATCAAGTTGCTCATACAAGTGATTATCTGTCATTCATTATTTTTTTAAGGCGAGCAAATGTAACTTGTATTTCGATAAGTTGTATTCAAAAAACTCATAATAAAACAAGTATATTTGTATCGCTAAATTTTTATAGAATGAGTAAAATTAGGATTACCAAACAGTTTTCTTTTGAAACTGGTCATGCCTTGTATGGATATGATGGCAAATGCAGAAATGTTCATGGGCACAGTTACAAGCTAAGTGTAACAGTAATAGGAACTCCAATTACAGATACTACACATGTAAAATTAGGAATGGTAATTGATTTTGGGGATCTTAAAAAGATAGTAAAAGAAGATATTGAAGATGTTTTTGATCATGCTACTGTATTTAATAAAAACACACCACATCTGGAGTTGGCAAAAGAACTAAAAGACAGAGGGCATAATGTGATTTTGGTAGATTACCAACCTACCAGTGAGAACATGGTAATTGATTTTGCAGAAAAGATAAAAGCAAGACTGCCAGAAAATATAACATTATATTCTTTGAAATTACAGGAAACAGAGACATCGTATGCAGAGTGGTATGCAACTGATAACGAATAAATCATTTACATAAACCTTAAAGGTCCTTAAGATTCGTGAGATTTTGGGCTTTTTTATTTTTACCTTAAATAAATTATACTATGAACCTTCCGGAAGGAAAAAAAATCTATTTTGCCAGCGATAATCATTTAGGAGCTCCCACACCAAAACAGAGTTATCCCAGAGAACAAAAATTTGTACAATGGTTGGATGAAGTTAAAAAAGATGCTGCTGCCATATTTTTATTAGGGGATCTTTTTGACTTTTGGTTCGAATACAAAACTGTAGTTCCTAAAGGATTTACCAGAACATTGGGAAAACTTGCAGAAATAACGGATTCTGGGATCCCGGTATATTATTTTGTAGGAAACCATGATCTGTGGATGAATGGATATTTTGAAGAAGAACTTAATATACCCGTATATCATAAACCGCAAGAGTTTATTTTTAATACGACCACTTTTTTTATTGGTCATGGAGATGGTTTGGGACCCGGGGATAAAGGTTATAAACGAATGAAAAAAGTTTTTACCAATCCAGTTGCAAAATGGTTTTTTAGATGGTTGCATCCGGATCTTGGTGTAAAACTAGCACAATATCTATCGGTTAAAAACAAATTGATATCTGGGGATGAAGATGTAACTTTTTTGGGAGAAGATAAGGAATGGTTGGTGCAATATTGTAAAAGAAAATTAGAAAATAAACACAGGGATTATTTTGTTTTTGGTCACAGGCACCTTCCTATGGAAATACAATTAAATAAAAAGTCCAGATACACTAATCTTGGTGACTGGATAGGGCATTATACGTATGCTGTTTTTGATGGGGAGGATTTAAAACTATTACACTATAACAAATAGCTATATTCTTTTACGGTTTTTAAGGATTTCTTCTGGTATCGTAATTCCAATTATTTTGGGAGCTTCCAGCTTATCGGGATGGTTAAAAAATAAAACAGAATTATCCAGTATCGCTTCAATAAGATAATAGCTTCCATTAAAATAGGCATTTTTTACTCTGGCTTTTGCTTTAGCTTTTGGGTCTGTTTTTATTTCATGCGGATATACCAAAATAGTTTCTTTATTATCTGGTGTGGTAAATGAAGAAAGCTGTATGGTGTTAACTTCTCCAAACAAAGAGGCTATATAATAGTTGGCAGGGTTTTGATAAAGGCTAATAGTATCTTTTTGTATTATAATTTCACCTTTTTGTATCACTATAGTTTGATCTGTATACGAAAGAATATCGGTTTTATCATGTGTTGCAGTAATACTTGTAATTTTATTTCGTTTTAAATATCTAAATAAATTTCTTCTTAAAGAATTTCTTCTAAAATTATCGATATTACCAAACGGTTCATCCAATAATAATAGTTCTGGTCTTTTTGCCAATGCTTTTGCAAGTGCAACTCTTTGCTTTTGACCACCGCTTAAATTTTCTACCTTAGTATCTGCAAAATCTGCCATTTCTACTATTTCTAGTAGTTCTTCTACTCTGCTTTGCTTTAATTTCTGCTCAAAGTTAGACAAATACTGACCAATGTTTTCTGCTACACTTCGATAGGATTGTAGCTCAAAACCTTGAGAAAGGTATTTCATGTTTTCTTCACCCGGGACAAGATTAAAAAGCGGTCCTGATAGTTTTTTAGAACCCCAGTATAACTCTCCTTCCTGTACATGTAAAAGACCATAAATAATTTTTAATAAAGTGCTTTTTCCACAACCACTGGCTCCAATAAGTGCTATATGTTGCCCTTTTTCAATAGTAAAACTAATGTTTTTTAAAACAGGCTGTGTGGTATAAGCAAAAGATACGTTTTGTACTGTTAGCATATTTATGGACTATTTTTTTAGTTGCAGACCGATATCAACACCAATTAGGTATAGGTCTAATATACCAGTTTATATAAAACGGGTAGTACTTCAAAGATATTGAACTTTAATAAAAAAATCCGCTTCTTTTCAGAAAACGGATTTTTTAATTCCTTAGAGAGAATTTTTATGGTTGTATCTTTATAGATTTGCTATAAAACTCTCATGTTTAGACTTAAATATTAATCTTTTACGGCATCAGTAACTTTTTCAGGTAACACTTCATATCCCATATTATATAAGGTAAATCCGTAAATATCTGCGTATTGCTCAATAGTTTTGCTAACGGGTGTTCCTGCCCCGTGACCAGCTTTAGTTTCGATACGTATTAATGTAGGATTATTACCAGATTGTTTAGCTTGTAGTTCTGCGGCAAACTTAAAAGAATGTGCAGGCACTACACGATCATCATGATCTCCTGTAGTGATCATTGTAGCGGGATATTGTACTCCTTCTTTTACATTATGTACAGGAGAGTATCCTTTTAAATAGTCGAACATTTCCTTATTATCCTCTGCAGTACCATAGTCATAAGCCCATCCTGCTCCCGCAGTAAAAGTATGATAGCGTAGCATATCTAAAACACCAACTGCTGGCAATGCTACTTTCATAAGATCTGGTCGTTGTGTCATTGTTGCTCCTACCAGTAATCCTCCGTTAGATCCCCCGTGAATAGCAAGATAATCACTAGATGTATATTTTTCTTTAATCAAGTACTCTGCCGCTGCGATAAAATCATCAAAGACATTTTGCTTTTGCAGTTTTGTTCCGGCAACGTGCCATTTTTTACCATATTCACCACCACCTCTTAAATTAGGTACAGCATAAATACCACCTTGCTCCATCCATACCGCATTAGCGATACTAAATGATGGAGTTAAACTAATATTAAAGCCGCCGTAACCATATAATATGGTTGGGTTTTTACCGTTTAATTCTATTCCTTTTTTATAGGTGATAATCATAGGCACCTTTGTACCATCTTTAGAAGTATAAAAAACTTGTTTACTTTCATAATCCTCTGGGTTAAAATCAATTTTAGCCTTTCGATATAATTCTGAAGTACCTTCAACAATATTGTATTTATATATGCTGCCAGGCGTTTTGTAATTGGTAAAGGAGTAATATAAATGACTTTCTTCTTTCTTAGTACCAAACCCATTAGCACTTCCTACACCTGGTAATTCTACTTCTCTAACTAATTTACCATCATAATCATATTGTAGAACTTTAGAAACAGCATCTACCATATATCCTGCAAAAAAGTAACCTCCTGCTGTATTAGGGCTTAATACATTTTCTGTTTCAGGAATAAAATCTTTCCAGTTTTCTGGAGTTGGATTAGATGCATCGACTGTAACAATTTTTTGATTTGGTGCGTTTAAGTTTGTAACTAAATATAGAGTAGAACCTACATTTTCTATTACATAGGTATCGCTGTCAGTAGTATCTAAAATAGTAATTAGTTTACTATTGGGTTTTTTAAGGTCTTTGATAAATAATTTATTTCCAGAGGTAGAAACACTTGCAGATATGATAAGGTATTGATTGTCTTCGGTCACTGTAGCACCTATATATCTATGTTTTTGTTCTGGAGTACCTCCAAAAATTAAAGCGTCTTCTTTTTGTGAAGTCCCTAACTTATGATAGTATACTTTGTGTTGGTCTGTCTTGGCAGAAAGCTCACTTCCTTTTGGTTTATCGTAGCTGGAATAATAGAATCCTTCATTACCATTCCAGGACATTCCAGAAAACTTAACATCAATAATGGTATCTTCAATTACTTCTTTAGTTTCTGCATTTTTAACAATTACTTTACGCCAGTCGCTACCTCCCTCAGAAATAGAATAGGCTACAAGTTTTCCATTTTTGGAGAAACTTATTCCGCCCAAAGATGTTGTGCCATCTTTACTAAAGGTATTTGGGTCTAAAAAAACTTCTGGCTCTTCATCTTCTGTCTTGAAACGGTAAATTACATATTGATTTTGAAGCCCGTCGTTTTTGTAAAAGTAACTATACTCCCCTTCTTTAAAGGGAGCACCTGCTTTTTCATAATTCCAAAGATCAGATAAACGTTTTTTTAAGTCCTCTCTGAAAGGAATTTTTTCCAGATAATCAAAAGTAGTTTTGTTTTGTGCAGAAACCCAATCTTCAGTTTCTTTGCTTCGGTCGTCTTCCAACCATCGATAAGGATCTTTAACAGGTGTACCAAAATAAGTCTCTACAGTATCTACCGTTTTAGTTTCAGGATAGTTCAATGCTATGCTGGTTTTAATGGGATTTTCTTTAGTTTCATTTTTGCAACTTACTATTAATGCAACAATAGATAATGCAAGTATTATTTTTTTCATAATGCAATATGTTAATATAATTTCACAAATCTATCAAAAGATATGACTATATATGCTAAAGAAAATATAAAAAAGACTGCCCTGCAAATTAACTTGTAAAGAGAATTAGATTTCTTCCATATTGCTTTGGGGTTTAGCGATATGTTTGGATTAAAATACTAGGACAGTCCAAAATTTTATTGTAAGAAACAAAAAAAAATGATTTTAAAAAAGAGTTTTTATAATGATTCTTTTTTTTGAGAATTAAAAAACAAGTTTAAGAAATACATAAATACACAGGTACGGTATTTACAAGGATCTATCGTAGTATGAAATAAAATTGTATTTATAGAAACAGGTGCAGGTGGCACAAATACAAAAGGTACATGTTTATTGCTAAGTAGTAAAAACCTGACAATGATTTTAATAATTCTTACGATTTTTGGCACATACATTATTGGGGTATAATACACCAAAAAAGTAGCTGTCCTGATATTGGCAAATTAGCAACAAGTGGAAACTTTTGGATTGTATTTACATTTCCAAAAGAAGGAAAAGCCTAAAATTTTAAAAACAAAAATTGTCTGTCTAAGCCAGTTAAGGATCAGTTTATAACCAATTTTACTGGCTTAGTTTGACAAATGATAGTGTTTTTTTAAGACTTTTTATTAAAAGCTCCTTTGATTAGGTACTAACCTATTAATTTATTTTCAACCAGATATTCTGCAATCTGTATGGCATTTGTTGCAGCACCTTTACGTAAATTATCTGCTACAATCCACATGTTCAAAGCATTTTCTCTAGAGTGATCTCTTCTGATTCTACCTACAAATACATCATTTTTACCTTCGGCATATATAGGCATTGGATAGGTATTTGTATCTGGATTATCTTGTACAGTGATTCCTGGAGTTTCGTTTAAAACTTTTCGAACATCATTTTCATTAAAATCGGTGCCAAATTCTATATTTACACTCTCGCTATGGCCACCAACAACAGGAATACGAATGGCAGTTGCGGTAACAGCAATAGTACGGTCATCAAGAATTTTTTGTGTTTCGTTAACCAATTTCATTTCTTCTTTGGTATACCCGTTTTCTTGAAAAACATCACAGTGTGGTATAGCATTACGGTGGATTGGATATGGATATGCCATTTCTCCTTTTTTGCCAGCATATTCATTTTCTAGTTGTTGTACAGCTTTTACACCGGTTCCGGTAATAGATTGATAAGTAGAAACAATTACACGTTTGATTTTGTATTTATCATGTAATGGACCTAATGCCATCACCAATTGTATAGTCGAGCAATTAGGGTTAGCAATAATTTTGTCTTCTTTAGTTAATGTTTTAGCATTGATTTCTGGGACTACCAGTTTTTTGGTTGGATCCATTCTCCAGGCAGAAGAGTTATCAATAACAGTGATTCCTGCTTCTGCAAATTTTGGTGCCCATTCTTGAGAGGTACTTCCTCCTGCAGAAAATAATGCAACATCTGGTTTCATTTTAACGGCAGTAGCAAGTTCAACTACAGAAAATGTTTTGCCTTTATAAGTAATTTGTTTCCCAACAGATCGTTCAGATGCTACAGGGATTAATTCTGTTATCGGAAAATTTCTTTCCTCTAATACTTTTAACATAACGGTTCCTACCAGACCGGTAGCACCTACTACAGCTACTTTCATTAGTTTATATTTATTTTCGCATAAGCGCGAGGGTCATGAACTATTTAAATTCCTGCAAATTTGGGGAATATTTCCTAGACAGCAAGTGTTTATATTAAAAATATAGAAATTTATATCAATTGTTATATATGTAACAATCATAAAAAAATAACCGCCCAAAAAAGGGCGGTTTATAGTTAGAATATGTAGTATAGCGGTGCTATAGATAATACTATAAATAAGCTGTTAAGAATTTTGTTTTTTAAGCAAATCTCTTATTTCAGAAAGCAACTCTTCTTGAGTTGGTCCGGCAGGGGCTGCGGGAGCTTCTTCTTTTTTCTTGGATTTTTCGTAAGCCTTAAGTACAATAAAGATAAATAATCCAACAATAATAAAGTTGATTATTGCTTGTATTAAATTACCATAAGTCATAACTGCAGCTCCTGCTTCTTGTGCAGCAGCAAGTGTGGCATATTCTCCACCATCAAGAGCAATAAATTTTTGAGTAAAATCTGTCCCTCCTGTTAGGACACCAACAATAGGCATTATAATATCTGCAACAGCAGAACCAACAATTTTATTAAATGCTCCACCAATTACCACGGCAGTAGCCAGTGAAACAATATCTCCTTTTAAAAGGAAAGATTTAAAATCTTTAAAAAACCCCATAGTTAATTATATTTAGTTAGTAGTATGCTAATTTAACAAAAAATTAAAAGGTTGATTGAAATAAACAGAATGAATACAGCAATTTTTCCGATAAAAATCAAAAATCTTCGACAACAATACGTTTTACTCTGGAGGAAATAGCTGTAAGTAATTCATAAGAAATTGTTCCCGTATTTTCGGCAATTTTTGCGGCGCTGGAATTTGCATCAAAAATAATAACCTCATCCCCTTCTTCACAATCAATATCTGTTATATCTACCATAATCATATCCATACAAACATTACCTATAATATATGCTCTTTTATTTTGTATGGTAACAAATCCTTTTTTGTTACCATATTGCCTGCTTATTCCATCTGCATGACCAATTGGGATGGTGGCGGTTTTGGTATAATCGGTTGCTATAAATGCTCTGTTATAACCCAATGAATCTCCAGGGGACAGTTCATGAATTTGAGAAATTATGGATTTTAAGCTAGCTACAGGTTTTAATTCAGGATCGTATTTTGCATCGTTACCATATCCATACAATCCTATACCTGTTCGAACCATATCAAAATGTGCTTCGGGATAGTTAAGGATTCCTGAGGTATTAGATTGATGAAGAATAAGAGGATATCCTAATTTCTCAATCATGTTATCTGCTATTTTTTTAAAAGTATGGATTTGTTGTTCTGTAAATTTTTTCTCGTTACTATCTTCGCTGGCAGCTAAATGAGAAAGGAGTGCTATAGGCTTAACTATTTTTGTTTGGCTAAGCATATCAATAATAATATCTATCTCATTTTGACTAAAACCAATTCTGTTTAATCCGGTATTAAATTTAATATGTACAGGATATTGTTTTTGATCCAGCATAGAAGCTGTTTCTATAAATTGGTTAAGGACTCGTAAACTATATAGGCTGGGCTCTAAGTTATATTCAATTAGTTCTTTAAAGTTTACTGGTTGAGGGTGTAGTACTAAAATAGGGGTTTTTATTCCAGATTCTCTAAGGGTAATACCTTCAGATACATAGGCAACAGCAAAATAATCGGCTCCAATCTTTTCTAAGTGTTTGGCAATTATAGAGGCATCACTACCATAACCAGAAGCTTTTACCACTGCCAGCATTTTGACATTAGCAGAAACTTTGCTTTTGAGATAGTTATAATTATGAGTAAGATGAGCCAGATTAATTTCCAGAACGGTTTCTTGTGTTTTACTCATTAGGGTTTTCATTTTTTTTGGATATCATTTTAGGATCTTTAACCTCTATTTGTTTTACTTTTTCTTTTAGCATGGCTTTATAATATGCAGCCCTGCTAAGAGGTTCATACTCTTCTGTTTCTCCTAATAAAACCAAATTATCATTGGTTGATTTTCTATAGCTAAATTGTGCAAGGTTTCCTGTTCTGGTACAAACAGCATGAACCTTGGTAACATACTCTGCGGTAGCCATTAATGCAGGCATAGGTCCAAAAGGGTTTCCTTTAAAATCCATATCCAGTCCGGCTACTATAACCCGGATTCCTTTATTGGCCAGGTCATTACAAACCGCTACAATTTCATCATCAAAAAACTGTGCTTCATCTATACCAATTACATCACAGGTATCTGCAAGTATACGAATATTGGCTGCCGCAGGAACAGGAGTAGAGCGAATTTCGTTAGCATCGTGAGAAACTACCATCTCATCATCATAGCGGGTATCGATGGCAGGTTTAAAAATTTCAACATTTTGTTTCGCAAATTTAGCGCGTTTTAGTCTGCGAATCAGCTCTTCGGTTTTACCCGAAAACATAGAACCACAGATTACTTCTATCCACCCAAATTGCTCTTTATGATTTACCGTATTTTCGAGAAACATTTTGTATTTTTCAGCATCAATTAAAGAAATCCCTTCTCCTTACTCTAAAGATGAGGTAAATTTATTAAAAAACAAAAAGCGGTATTAAAAACGAAGAAGAAAGTTATGAAGAAGAAATTGGAAGCGGAACTTATAAGTATTGCACACAGAATCCTTCAGCTAAAGGACAAAACAACATTGTTTCAGTTGCAGGAAGAAGCAAGGCAGCTTTATGAAAAACTAACTATTCTTAGTTTTTCTGAATCTTATTTTGAAGATCCACAGCCTACTATTGGTCAAATTAGAACAGTTTTGGATACAAATATGTCCAAAAAAATAAAAGAACCAGAAGAATTACAAGAAGTAAAAGAACCAGAAAAAAAGGAAAAAGAAAGCGATCCTGTAAAAATAACTACTGAGATAAAAGATACGGTGCCAGACATTTTTTCTGCTCCTGTACAAGAATCTAATGAAAAGGTCGAAAATATAATCCATCAGGAAAGTAAACCCGAAATTATTATCGAAGAAATTAATGCCCGTGTTACCGAAGATCTTTTTGTTCCTGCAAACTCTGTATCTCCTGCATCTTCGTACCTAAAAAATGATATGAAAGATGTAGCTCCCACTGCTCAGGATATATCGTTGTCAGCAAAAAATGATATAAACGAAAGACCTAAATCGCTTAATGACCAACTTAGAAAAGAGATTCATATTGGATTAAATGATAGATTAGCTTTTATCAAATATCTTTTTGATGGTAGCTCCCCGGATTATAATAGGGTACTATCCCAATTAAGTACGTTTAGAAGCAAAAAAGAAGCAGAAGCATTTATTGCTACAATGATCAAACCAGATTATAATAACTGGACGGGAAAAGAAGAATATGAAGATCGTTTTATGAGTATTGTTTTAAATAAATTTAATCCATAGGGAAGCAAGATTATTATAATTATAAAGGAAGATGAACGATCCTTATGGTAATGCTCTGTGATGAATTTTGCCCCTATACAAAAAACGTAAAAAATAAACAGATGAAGATTGTATACTGGATTACAACGGTTGCTATGTGTGCTATTATGTTGTACTCTGCTCAAATGTATTTTTTTAATACACAAATGGTAAAGGGTTTTTTTGAGAGCTTTAATTATCCCCCTTATATTGTAATACCTTTGGCAATTGCTAAAGTAATGGCAGTACTAGCTATCCTTACCAATAAAATAAAATGGATTAAAGAATGGGCCTATGCTGGTTTTTTCTTTGATTTGGTATTGGCAACGGCAGCACATTATTATGCAGGACACCCCATTGGGTTATCTGTTTATGCAATTTTAATTCTAATTATTTCATATACTGTCGGTAAAAAAATAAGACCTTAATGTCAAAATTATATATTGTACCTACGCCAATTGGTAATCTTGAAGACATGACTTTTAGAGCTATAAAAGTTTTGGAAACCGCAGATCTTATTCTGGCAGAGGATACCCGAACCAGTGGTAAACTTTTAAAACATTATGAGATAACCACCCAGATGCAAAGCCACCACATGCACAATGAGCATAAAACTATAGATCGTATTGTGCAAAGGTTGCAGAGTGGTGAAATTATTGCGCTAATAAGCGACGCAGGAACTCCCGCAATAAGCGATCCCGGATTTTTACTTACCAGGGCATGTGTAGAAAACGGGATAGAGGTAGATTGCCTGCCCGGGGCAACCGCTTTTGTTCCGGCTTTGGTAAATAGTGGCTTACCTAATGACAAATTTGTTTTTGAAGGGTTTTTGCCTGTAAAAAAAGGAAGACAAACCAGATTACAACTTTTGGCAGAAGAATCCAGAACTATAATTTTTTATGAATCACCACATAAATTGCTTAAAACCCTGGGTAATTTTGCAGAGTATTTTGGCGCAGACAGGCAAGTTTCGGTGTCCAGAGAGCTAAGTAAGCTTCATGAAGAAACCATACGAGGAACTGTAGGTGAAGTTATAAAACATTTTGAAAATAAACCTCCAAAAGGCGAGATTGTAGTAGTTTTGGGAGGTAAAAAGTAAAGTATGAAAACATCCGATTTTTTTAAAAAACTAAGAACAAATCCAGAAGAAATCTCTTTTGAGGATACAATGCATATTATTGAAACAAATTATAATTTTGTGCCTACAGAATTTATAAATGGAAATCAAAATAATGCCGAAGGGCAAAATTCTGGTTCTTGCAAATTATTTTATTTTGCTAAGCTACATGATTTAACAAAAGAAGAAACCCTGCATTGTTTTGGAGCATATTACAGAGAGGACGTATTACAAAATCCCGATGCCGAAGATCATCAAAATATTCGTAATTTTATAAAAACAGGGTGGCAAGGAATTTCGTTTAAGCAACAAGCATTAATTGAAAAATAAGCCTAAGTATATTATTTTTTTGATAGCCATTATTGTATTTGTTATTTGGCAGTTACCATATTTTGGATGGGTACAGTATCCATTTATACTATTGGGAACCTGGTTTCATGAAATGGGGCATGGACTTACAGCAATTCTGGTAGGAGGGGATTTTAAATATCTCGAAATTTATGAAAATGGGGGAGGTGTTGCATATTATACAATTACCGATAGCTATATACCTGTTTCTATTGCAAACGCACTAGTAGCAATAGGAGGTTTGCTTGGGCCTGCAATTACAGGGTCTGTATTGATTATTAGTGGAAAATCACCTAAAATAACAAGGATAGCCCTAAGAGTTTTAATAGGAATCATGATACTGTCATTAATCTTATGGATTCGGTCTTTTTGGGGGATGGTTATACTCATATCCTTTATAGTTTTTTTGACAGGAATTACTTTTTTCAAAAACCAAAAACTAGAGGTAATAACCATATTGTTTTTGGGGTTGCAATCGGTTTTGAGCACATACCTTCAATTGGATTATTTATTTACCAAACAATTTGAGCGAGATGGCACTGTTCAAATATCAGATACCGAAGCTATTGCAGTAAATACTATAGGTACATATTGGATATGGGCAATATTAATTGTACTAATTAGTATTTATTTACTTTGGAAAAGTTTTCAGTTTTACTTTAGGAGAACTTCCTGATCCATTCTCACTCAAATAAATTTATATACCAACCTAAGCCTCGTATTTTTCTGAAAGTATTTCAAAATTAGTTCTATTGAAACTTAGGTTGATATGTTTTATAATCTAATTATAACAACAAATAATTGTTTTTTTACTTAGTAATTGTAAATATCACAAATGGTTGATCTCCTTTATCAATAATTCCTTTTAATGTATAACCATTTTGGCGTTTTTGAATACTGGGACGTGTACTATTTTGATTTAATTCATTTTCAGAAATAGGTTTAAAATCTACCAATACATTGTTTGTACTCGTTTGCGCCCAAGGAGCATAGGTGCCTAAACTAAATAATTGATTATTTTGTTTATAACTAATCTGGCTAAATGCACCTGTAGCGTTTCCAGTTTTATGAGTACTCATTGCAATACCATATTTTCCACTTGGTATTTTGTATGGAGCAGCAGCATAAAAATTACTTCCTACCCAGCTGTTAATATTATTTAAAATCAAGTCACTACCTGTATTATTATGTATGATAATTTTTGCTAGCGTACCAAACCCATAATCATTAGCTAATCTTTGCAATTCTTCTCTGGCTTCTTTTATAGAATTGTGAATTGTTGGGTTACCTGAAAGAACCGGAGCATTTTTAAAGTTGAACTCTGATGCAAGACCATAATGATCCGAGCAACTAAAATCTTCATTACCATAAAAACAATCATTAAGAACTCTGGAAAAAACAGGTTGTAAATTATTGGAACTCGATAATATATAATCTAATCGTAATCTGTAAATTTCTTCTTCAAAAAAGAAAGCTAGTTTATTTTCTTGACTATCATACGTATATCCTTTATTATTAGGGTTAAGAATTCGATATGAATCTTCTAATTTGAATGTGTTTCTCAAGTTGCTTAGGTTTATAGAATACTCAGAACTTTCTCCATCAAAATTTAAATCTCCTAATAGAATAACAGGTATATTATTTTTTGACAACTCTTCTTTAATTGTTTCGTCATTTATGATTTCTTTTATCTGCTTTTCTCTAATACTACTATTAGATTCTTCTGGTGCAATTACAACAAGTAGAGGGTTAATAAGTGCCTTAAATATATTTATAATAGAAATTGTTGCATCAGCTTGAAGATGACTTGAAATAACCATAAAATCACCATGTTGCGGATGTTCTAATTTGAGTTCCCAATATCCTTTGTCTGCAAAGGCATCTTCTCGACCTTCATTTTGAAATTCATTAAACACGGCATTTTTTATAGAAATCCCCCTTTTTACTAAAGTTAGTAAACCATCAGTATCAACAGGCAAATTACCTAGTGGCTGTTGCTGATTGTTAGTATAAGGAGCGGCAATATATTGTCCTTGTAAAGCATTAATTATTTCTTCTTTAGTGCTATTTTTCCATACTTCTGTTAATGCAATAACATCATAATCAAGATTTCTAAGGTACTGTATTAAGGCTTCTTTTCTTTGCTCTTCATCTTTTATGGTTGATATATATAATCTTGCATTAAAGGTGAGCACTTTTAATTGACCAGAACCGCTTTTAGCAACTAAGGCTGTGGATTGAGAATTTACTTCGTTTATATGATCATCCTGAGAGCAAGAATAAATAAACACTATAGCTAATACAGCTAAAATTTTTGATAAAACATTTTTTTTCATTTTCATTTTTTTTAAAATTAGAAAAGCTTGGTCTTATAGTGTTTCTAGTACTTACGGTAGTTGTGATATCTTTAGCAAACATTAACTAAAACCTATATTTCTCTAAATTTTAACTGTATTTATTAACAATATTGTTAATTTTTTTGAACACCTGTATAAAAACACAAGTAAAATTGTTTGTAAAACGAATTAAGAATATTTTAAACCTTGATTATTGATATCGTTTAGTCCGTTTTTTAAGTATGAAGATTAGTATTGTTTTTGACTAATACAATATAAAAGTAGGCACAAAAAAAATCGTAGACAATATTCAATAATCGTCTACGATAGTATATAGCTTTAAGAAAAACAAATAGTTGTTCAGAACATATTAGACATGTTTTCCTTTTTCCCAACCATGTCTGCCAAGGTATTTTTCACCAGATTCAATAGCACCTTCTTCTACCATTGTACCCATAGAGTCGTTCCAGCGATTTAGATATCCAAATAAAGAAATTACACCCAACATTTCAACAATTTCACCTTCATCCCAGTATTTATATAATTCTTCTTTGATTTTATCATCAACAGCGTTTGGAATTATTGAAGCGGCAAGAGAGAAATCGAGTGCTGCGCGTTCTGCATTACTAAAAGCAGGATGCGTTTTATATTCCCAAATATTATCCAATTGTTCTTGTTCTGCACCATAACGTTCGGCAGCTCGAATAGCATGCGCCTGACAATACCGACAGCCTGTAGCATTACTACTTACCCAAGCAATCATACGTTTTAATGCAGAGGTTACCCGTCCTTCATTTGCCATTACGGCTTTATTAAGATTAATAAATGCCTTAGAAATAGCTGGTCTTCTTTGCATAGTAAGTACAGAATTAGGGCAAAATCCTAATGTTTCATTAAAAAATGCTGCCAATTCTCTGGTCTCTGGATCATGATCTGCAGATAATGGAGTAACTAATGCCATGTGTATTTGTTTTTTATAAGTTTATAGTAAATCGATAATTTCGAAGCAAGCCTCGAAGAATTAATCCTCTCGTTAGGGGGATTAAAGTAAAGCAAAATACAAAACTAAAAGCAAATCAGTAGTGGTCAAGATGTTTTTTGTACTTTGGATTTTTTTAATATCAGAATTTACTAGACGAATGAGATGGACACTACAACCTAAGCCAGATGCTTCTATTATTAAAAAGTTATCCCAAGCGCTTAATGTAGATATTATAATAGCTTCTTTATTAGTACAAAGAGGAATAGAAACTTTTGATCAGGCAAAAAAATTCTTTAGACCATCCCTTAAGGATTTGCATGATCCGTTTTTGATGAAAGATATGGATTTTGCTGTTTCCAGAATTGAAAAAGCAATTACTCAAGGGGAGAATATCATGGTATATGGTGATTATGATGTAGACGGTACCACATCGGTAGCATTAGTATCTTCATATTTAAAGACATTATATACACAGATTGCTACCTACATTCCCGATCGATATGATGAAGGATATGGCGTATCTTATAAAGGGATAGATTATGCCCACGATAATGATATTTCTTTGATTATTGCTTTGGATTGTGGGATTAAAGCTATAGAAAAAGTAGCTTATGCCAAGTCAAAAGGGATAGATTTTATTATTTGCGATCACCACAGGCCGGGAGATCAATTACCAGATGCAGTTGCCGTTTTGGATCCTAAACGCGAAGATTGTGAGTACCCATATAAAGAGTTATGTGGATGCGGGGTAGGATTCAAATTGATTCAGGCATTAGCCATTGGTCATGGGCAAACGATAAAAGATTTAGTGCCATATTTGGATTTGGTAGCTACTGCAATAGGGGCAGATATAGTACCGATAACAGGAGAAAATCGTGTTCTGGCATATTATGGGTTGCAGGTTATCAATACAAATCCCAGAATTGGTTTTAAAGCAATGTTATCCAAAGTAAACAAAACAAGTTTAACAATAACCGATGTAGTATTTATAATTGCTCCCAGAATTAATGCGGCAGGAAGAATGAAACACGGATTGCATGCAGTGAATTTATTGACAGAAGAGAATATGGAAACAGCATTACAATATGCTGCAGAAATCGAACTTTATAACAGGGATAGAAAAGATGCCGACAAAAAAATTACGGAAGAAGCCCTGGTACAAATACAAAGTAATAAAGAAGAGAATAAATATACTACAGTAGTATATGAAAAAAACTGGCATAAAGGAGTAATTGGTATTGTAGCCTCAAGATTAACAGAGACTTATTATCGACCAACTCTGGTTTTTACTAAAAGTGGCAAAAAATTAGCGGCTTCTGCAAGATCTGTAAAAGGATTTGATGTATATAATGCATTAGATGCCTGTTCAGACTATATTGAGCAATTTGGAGGGCATAAATATGCTGCGGGTTTAACATTATTGGAAGAACAATATGAGTCCTTTAAACAAAAATTTGAAGAGGTTGTTTCGTCTACTATAGATAAAAAAATGTTGACCCCAGAGATATCTGTAGATATACAAATAGAGTTGCAGCAAATAACGCCCAAATTTTACCGTATCCTTAAACAGTTTGAACCTCATGGGCCAGATAACATGGCACCTGTTTTTATGACCGAAGGACTAAAAGATACCGGATATGCAAAATGTGTGGGAGCAGATGAAAAACATCTAAAATGCAGAGTCGAAAAAAATGGAAGGACAATAGAGTGTATTGGGTTTAATCTAGGGGCAAAATATGGGTTAATTACTAACGGACAGTTTTTTAAAGCAGCATATACTATTGATGAAAATGAGTGGAATGGAGAAGTATCCCTTCAATTAATATTGAAAGATATAAATTAACTTATTTTTATTTAGATTTATTATAAATAGTTGCTATTTTTGAACTAAATATGGATTCAGGATGAGCGCTATAGAAAAAATTTACAGTAACGAATTAGGGATTTCTTTTTTTTGGAAAAAGGACAAGCATATTTCTACACCCAAAATACAATTGGTATTTAGAGATATAGGTTTTTTACTCTCTTTACACGAGCTTAAGGATTTTTCAGATTCTTGTAGTGCTGCAATTAATTCTAATTGTTGTAGCCAGTGTAAAAGTTCACAAAATTGCAGATCTTTATTATTACGAACTCCTTCAGATAAAATAGATCTTGCAGTAAATAGAAAGGAGCTGCATCAAATTCGAGAATTAATCAACAGTACTATTTACAGAGTTGAATTAAAATACTGGATAAAAGATATGTGCCTTAATTAAAATGCAATTCTGCCATTTGAGTTTTCTTTGACTAATACGAGTTAATTTTCTTTAGTCAAAAAGTCTACGATTTTATAAGAGATTTCTTTTGCTTTTGTTTCTTGCAAAAAATGTTTTTCGTCTATAAAATGAATATCTTCTCCGTTTACTTTTAAGGCATTGGCAGCTCTGGTCTGTTGGGGTGGCCATTGTAACATGGTATCATGTATTCCCCAAATAACAGCAACAGGAACAGTAATGTTTTCAAAAACAGCAGAATAATCTGGCAGCTCATTGCATGTTTGACTGTAAAAATAGTACATAGCATCTGTTTTGCCTTCTAGCATAGGTGTTTTATATCCTTCAATATCCAGTGCATTGAGAGTATTTTCTTTAAGACCCTGGTTAAATAGGTTTTTTAAAAGTGTATTGGTGGTTACCCCATTTCTATATCCCCACATTGCTGTTTTGGCAAGTCCCCCTGGTTTCATACGTACAGGAGGATAAAATCCTGCATCATAAATAATGGTATTAAGGACAATCAATTTTTCAATCTTGTCCGGAGCTTGTTTTATAAGTTCCCATGTCCATAAACCACCAGCATCATGCATTACATGTGACCATTTTTCTACACCCAATGCATCCATAAGCAGCAAAAGGCGTTTAGCATGATTTTCTGCATTATATATCTCAAAACCCTCAGGAGAATCACTGGAGCCATAACCAAGCATATCTGGTACGATAACACGATATCCATTTGCGACCAAAGGATCTATCATTTTGCGATATAGCCACCCAGAAGTTGGTACACCATGTAGCAAGACAATAACAGGACCTTTTCCTTTGTCTATATATTTTATTAAACCATCATTGGTGGGATATAATCTTTGATTTGCTCTAAAATCCTCATAGGTAATCTGGTTTTTCCTAGCTTTAGTATCTTGATACGGTTTACACGAAAAAAGCAATACCCCTATTAGGGTTAGTATAAAAAACTTCTGCATGAGACTAATGATTTATATGTTGGCAATTTACTTAAAATCATTTTTGTATGCTACTCCTAAAAGACTTTGATACTAAAAAAATAATAAATGCGATTGTAGAACTTCTACAATCGCATTTATCTCTATAAAAGAGGTGCTTAAAATTATTTTCTTTTAAAGATAATTTTTTCTGTTACTGTTATATTACCATCATTATAACTACTATCTGTAATAACCAGCTCTCCTGCAATTATTTCAATATTTGCTCCTTCATAATAGATATATCCATCAGGATACTCTCGATTATCTGCTGCATTTAAGAAATCTTCATATTTAAAATCTATTACAGTTATGGTCTTTTTTTCTGCATTATAAGACCAGTTACCCGAGTATTTATCTTTATACTCATATGCTTCTGTATATACTGCAGTACAATTAAGGGAAGATGCTTGTGCATCCAAGCTTTTTCCTTTTTCATGATATGTTTCATAGTAACTACCATCTTCATTTAAAACAAAAATCCATTCGTCTTTTTCTTCCATATCATAAGGAACATCGTTAAGAGTGCTTCCATTTTCACATTCGATAGTAGTAGTGACTCCATTTCCTGTATCTGCAGGCTCTTCTCTGTCAAAAATCCACTCGCCTACAATTGCAGAGTTACCTCCCCAAGAATTAACTTGTACACATACTTCTTCTACTTGACTTATGTTGCCGTTAGCATCATAAATACAAATTGCATAACAAAATTTTCCAACAGGAACAGATTCTTCAAAATCTACGTTAATTTGAAGATCTCCTTCTTCATTTCTTTTTGTTGTTAAAGAAACTTTCTTTTTCCCATTGATTGAAGAAGTTTTTACTCCATCAGAATTGCTAAAAGCTTTCTCTGGGACATCATAATAGCCATTAGAATTATTACCATTTACATCTTTAAATTGAATGTAAGCTCCTTTAACTTCACCAGTAGATGCAAACGAAATATTGAAACCACTGTTTAAGAAAGCATCTTGTTCTGTTTTACTTATTTCAAAGTTTAATACACCCGTTGGATTAGGAGGTGTTCCTGTTTCTAGTTTTGCACTAGCAATAGTAACACCATTTGTAATTTGTTCTACAGAGATTTCATTGTTTTCTAATTCTCCAGAGTTACTGTCATCATCACTACTACAAGAGAATAATAATGTACTTGCCAAAAATACAGCTGTAAATAATAGATTTAGTTTTTTCATTAAGGATTTTTTTTAAATTTATAGTCCAATTTTTGTTTTTTAATATAACTTTTAAATTTGTTGCTTTCAACAAATTTGATTATTTTTATAGATACTATCATTAATAAACTATTTTGATTTCTATAGTGTTATCTCTAAAACGAATTTTATCTCTAGCAACTTTGCCTAAAAGAAGGTTTCCTATAGGAGAGTTTGGAGCTATAGCAAAATAAGGCGTCTCATTAACGATTAGTTGCCCAACAGAAATACTTATAAAGTAATTATTTTGTGTGGTAACTACCAAGCTACCTAAGCAAATATGATTTGCCTCAGATAAAGTAATCTTTGCAAGAACTTCTTGCAGTTTTTGCACTTCGGCTAGTTGTTTTCCTGCTTTTTCTCTTTCTAATTGCAGCATAGCACGTCCTGTTTCGTGTTTGTCCCCTGCGGTACTTTTGGTTTCAGAAGTTAACGATTCCTGAATATCAGAAATAGTATTTTGAATCCTTTGCAATCTTTGACTTACGTATTCCTGGCATTGGTTTAGTAATTCTTCTTTTATCTGTTTTGGGTTCATTATAGGTTTATGATTTAACGGCTTGTAGTCTATCTAAGGATCTTAAAAGAAAATACAAAGGATATTCTAAAACGTGTGTTTCGTTAAAGACTTTAAAACCATGTTTTTTATAGAAATGCATATTGCTTTCTGTGGTAGTTTCCAGATATATAGGTTTTGTGTTGCCATAATATTCTAATACTTCTTTTAGTAATTTAGTACCAATACCTTTTCTTTTAGATTTTGGTATTGTACCCATGATCCATAAATGTAAAAAAGATATTTTTGGATGGTTCTTCTTTAGAATTTTTTCTCTTAATATAACTTTATAAACATTATTAATACCAATACATTTAGTTACTAGATTAATATCCCAAAGAATTGTTTTTAGTGTTATTTTTTTCTTTTCAGGACTTAAAAACAGTACACAGCTTTCCTGATCATCACTAAGAAATACTTGCCCAAATTTTAAAGCCATTTTACATTGATATTTCATTAAATAGTGTATTCTTTCGGATCTGTTTTTATCTTGTTTTACAACAAAGTTTATAGAATTAGGGAAGGTTTCTGTTAAAAACGAAGAATGTAAAATGGTTATAATTGTATTTAGATCTTTATAAGTAGCTACTATCATTTGTACTATTCTTCGAGTATTAAAGTGCCATAATTGCGCATTTGCGCCTTAATCCATTCTTTTCTTTTTTGTATATAGGCAGAGGGGGGATTTGCCAAAAATTTTATTGGGTTGGGCAAAATTGCAGCTATTGCAGTGGCTTGATCCTTATGCAATGCACTAGCCGAGGTGTTAAACCAAAACCGGGCTGCTGCTTCGGCGCCATAAACTCCATCTCCCATTTCTATACTGTTTAAATACACTTCGAGGATACGTTGTTTGCTCCAAAAAGTTTCGATCAAAAATGTAAAATAAGTTTCCAGTCCTTTTCTGACCCAACTACGTTGTGGCCATAAAAATACATTTTTGGCTGTTTGTTGTGATATAGTACTGGCGCCTCTTAATCGTTTTCCGGATTGGTGTTCTGCTATTACTTTTTCGATTGCTTTTTTATCAAAGCCATGATGTTTTATAAACCTTTGATCTTCACTACAAATTACTGCAAGCTGTAATGTTCGGGATATTTTGGATAGGGGAACCCATTGATGTTTGATAGAGTATTCATTTTTGGATTGTAATTTTCGAACAACCATCAAAGGAGTGACAGATACATTAATATATTTATAAAATAATACCCAAAGGATACTTAATAAAATAAATGCGATACAACTTCTGAATATAAATTGAAAGTATTTTTTCAAAGTATGGGATTAAGCGATTTATAAAAGATCTGCTAATTCTGTTCCAACCAAACTACCTATTGCAACTCCCATTCCTCCTTGGCGCACGCCACAAAACACATTTTGAGATATTTGCTTGACGATAGATTTTTTTTGATCCCCAACTCCCATAATTCCACTCCAGCGTTGGCTAATTTCAAAATCTGTTTCGGGTAAAATTACGGTGCGCAAAATCTCTTCTAATTTTTTTTGAATTAATTCTGTTTGCCCTGATTCTGTGGTTTCTTCTGCTTTAAAATCCAGATTTCTGCCTCCTCCAAACAAAATCCTATTATCGATATTTCTAAAATAATAATATCCTTGATCCAGATGAAATGTTCCTTTAATATGCAAATCTTTAATTGGTTGTGTGATCAAAACCTGTGCCCGGGCCGGTCGCACTTCTTTAATCCCCAATTGCGATGCAAAACCATTGGTTGCGATCAATACTTTGTTTGTATAAAACGTAAAATCGTTAGTTTTTATTTCAACATTGGTAGTTGTATCCTGATACTCTTTTACACTACAATTATTTAGAATTTTAATATTAGAAGCTTGTACTTTTTTTAATAAAGCTTCCATCATTTTTCCTGTATCAATTTGACCTTCGAATGGATTAAGGATATATTGAGGTTGAATGTTTTTGAAATTAAAAGAATTATTGTGCGCACTAAAAACAGTATGGTTAAAAATTGGTTTTAATAGATGATTTACTTCTTCTATTTTAGAAAGACAGTATTGGTATAGTGCTTCATCATTTTTGGTAAAGAGTTCATATCCGCCATGTTGACAATAATCTATAGTTTGATCTCCCAAATGTTTTCGTAGTAATTGAAGTCCGTGATGCCTTTTCTTTACAAGTTCTAACACTTCTTCTTCCTGATGTGTGCTTAAATCATCTAAGATTTCAGAAAGGCTGCCAAAACAAGCAAATCCTGCATTTTTGGTACTGGCACCATTAGGTAACATGCCCCGCTCCAGGATAAGGATTTTGGCATCAGGAAATTTATGTCGTAATTTTAAGGCACAGGTAAGTCCTACAATCCCACTACCAATAATAGTAAAATCAACATCAGACAGCCAAATTTTATGTTCCCAGTAGCTAAAATTCATAAAAAAGAATGTCTAAAGAGTGGTTTTTGAGTAAAACTAAATGGATTATTACCAATAGTTAGCTTTAAAAATACGATATATTTATTAAAAGCGGAATTGATTGGTATTAATATGAAGGAATTTGCAATAAAAAAAGGGCGTTTGATTTTTCAGACACCCTTCCTTCTGTTTATTACTCTACAGGATCTTTCATTACAAAATCTTCCATAAACTTAGTAGTATAATTACCTGCTACATAGTCTGGATGATCCATAAGTTGCCTATGAAACGGAACTGTAGTTTTTATTCCTTCTACTACAAATTCGTCTAAAGCTCTTTTCATTTTATTAATTGCTTCTTCACGTGTTTGTGCAGTGGTGATAAGCTTAGCTATCATAGAGT
Organism: Aquimarina sp.; assembly: GCF_977115655.1. NCBI lineage: Bacteria > Pseudomonadati > Bacteroidota > Flavobacteriia > Flavobacteriales > Flavobacteriaceae > Aquimarina > Aquimarina sp. The sequence continues at coordinate 41,560 of NZ_CDSBKO010000005.1, read as the reverse complement.
CGTAATTTGGGGGGATACTATACCCGCTATATACATGAGTGTCTACCCGTACACCATGACCTCCCGGAATATGTAAATTGGTAATTTTACCAGGGGATGGTCTAAAATCTTTGTATGGGTCTTCGGCATTGATTCTACATTCTATAGAGTGTAATTGCGGAAAATAGTTTTTGCCTGAAATTGGCACTCCGGCAGCGACCAAAATTTGTTCTCTGATCAAATCATAATCTACTACTTGTTCTGTAATAGGGTGTTCTACCTGGATACGGGTATTCATTTCCATAAAGTAGAAATTGCGGTGTTTGTCTACCAAAAACTCTACAGTACCAGCACCTTCGTATTTAATAAACTCTGCTGCTTTTACTGCTGCTGCTCCCATTTTTTCACGTAATTCATCTGTCATGAATGGCGATGGGGTTTCTTCAGTAAGTTTTTGATGTCTGCGTTGTACAGAGCAATCTCTTTCTGATAAATGGCAGGCTCTGCCATTGCTGTCTCCAACAATTTGTATTTCAATATGGCGAGGCTCTTCGATAAGTTTTTCCATGTACATGCCGTCGTTACCAAAAGCAGCTGCGGCTTCCTGGCGGGCGCTATCCCATGCTTTTCTTAAGTCTTCTTTTTTCCAGACAGCTCGCATTCCTTTTCCACCACCACCAGCTGTAGCTTTTAGCATTACAGGATATCCCATTTCTTTGGCTAGTTTTTCTGTTTCTTCAAAAGATTCCAGAATCCCTTCACTGCCCGGGATTGTTGGTACTCCTGCAGCTTTCATAGTAGCTTTTGCAGAGGCTTTATCTCCCATTCTGTCAATCATTTCAGAACTTGCTCCTATGAATTTTATTTCATGCTCTTCACAAATTTTGGAGAATTTAGCGTTTTCAGAAAGGAAACCATATCCAGGATGTATAGCATCGGCATTAGTGATTTCTGCTGCTGCTATAATATTAGACATTTTAAGGTAAGATTGACTGCTGGGAGCAGGTCCGATACATACCGCTTCATCTGCAAAGCGTACATGTAAACTTTCTGCATCTGCTGTAGAGTATACCGCAACCGATTTAATCCCCATTTCTTTGCAGGTTCTGATTACCCGCAAAGCAATCTCCCCTCTATTTGCAATTAGAATTTTTTTAAACATAACTTCTTAGAAATTACAATATTCAAAAAAAACAAACTCCAGTTTTTGCGTGTATTGGAATTTGAGATTTGAATTTTTGGGTTTAACTACGATGGGTCTACTAAGAATAGTGGCTGATCAAATTCTACAGGAGAAGAGTCATCTACTAATACTTTTATGATTTTACCAGAAACTTCACTTTCTATTTCATTAAAAAGTTTCATCGCTTCAATAATACAAAGTACATCGCCTTCTTTTATAGAGTCCCCAACTTCAACAAATGTTGGTTTATCCGGGGATGGTTTTCTATATAAGGTTCCAATAATAGGAGACTTAATAGTAATGTATTTTGAGTTATCGTCAGATACACTCTCTGTCGCTATAGGCGTTCCAGAAGTTGTTTGTACAGGAACTGCTGCTGGTTGAGAGGTAATTGCATTACCAACAGGTATTTGTTGTACAAATGTTGTTTCTTTATTTTCGTCTGATGCAGTTTTGATAGTGATTTTAATATCATCCATCTCTAACTTTACTTCGCTGGCGCCTGATTTGGCTACGAATTTAATTAAATTTTGAATTTCTTTTAAATCCATAATGTGTGGGTATTGTGTGTGTGTTAGTTGTTTAGGAATTATAGGCCCATTTAAAATAAATAGAACCCCAAGTAAAGCCTCCACCAAATGAAGCAAATACTATGTTATCTCCTTTTTTAAGTTGTTTTTCATAATCATGCAACAATAGTGGCAAAGTGGCAGAGGTAGTGTTACCGTATCGTTGAATGTTCATAAGAACCTTGTTATCATCTAGCTCCATTCTTTTTGCAGTAGCATCGATAATTCGTTTGTTTGCTTGATGTGCAATAAGCCAATCTACGTCGTTACCTGTTAAATTATTACGTTCTAATATTTTGGTGCTGGCATCGGCCATATTAGAAACAGCATATTTAAACACGGTTTTTCCATCTTGTCTAACAAAATGAAGCTTTTTGGCAACAGTTTCTTCTGTAGGAGGCACTAAAGATCCTCCTGCTTCGATTTTTAAAAATTCTCTTCCGATACCATCGGTACGGAGATATTCGTCTTGTAAGCCCAAACCTTCATAGTTGGGTTCAAAAAGGGCTGCCCCACCTCCATCACCAAAGATGATACAAGTGGTACGATCGGTATAATCTATAATAGAAGACATTTTATCTGCTCCTATTACCAGTACTTTTTTATATCTTCCGGATTCTATATAGCTGGCTGCGGTAGACATTCCATATAAAAAACTGGAACAAGCTGCTTGCAGGTCGTAAGAAAATGCATTAACTGCACCTATCTTAGAGGCGGTGTATGCTGCAGTTGCAGCAACAGGAAGATCCGGAGTGGCGGTAGCAAAAATCACTAAATCTATCTCTTTGGGATCGAGATTTCTTTTAGCAATTAAATCTTCTGCCGCTTTTATACCCAAGTAAGAAGTTCCTTTATCCTTATCTTTTAGTATTCTGCGTTCTTTAATACCTGTACGACTGGTTATCCATTCGTCGTTAGTGTCTACCATGGTTGCTAATATATCATTGGTTAACACATAATCGGGCACGTATGCGCCTACAGCTGTAATAGCGGCTGTGATTTTACTCATATCTTAGTTTTAGTTTCGAAAACTATAGCGTCAAAATGCGCTGAAAAATTCGTTGAAATTACTAAATTCTATACAAATATGGCGCAAAATAACGGGATTTTGACACATATTCAACTAAAAACAAAAAAACTCTCACATTTGTGAGAGCTTTCTTTAAGATTTTAACAATATCTTTAAGCCACTTCTTCCTCAGTGTTATCGATAACGATCTGTCCACGGTAATATAATTTACCTTCATGCCAGTGTGCTCTGTGGTATAAATGCGCTTCTCCTGTAGTAGGGTCAGTAGCTATTTGAGGTACAGTAGCCTTATAATGTGTTCTTCTTTTATCTCTTCTGGTTTTCGATATTTTTCTCTTAGGATGTGCCATTGCTTAGCTATTATTTATCGTTTAATAAGTTTTTTAATTTATCCCAACGAGGATCTGTTTCCTCATCTTCGTCTACTATTGTTTTTTCTTTTGGACTTAATTCTTCTAGTTTTTCAAGTATGTCCGATTGTAATGTGCCGTTTTTTACACCTGGATGAACTCTTTTGGATGGTATGCCCAAAACAATAAGCTCATAAATATATTGTTGAACATTTATTTCATATTCTCCATAAGGAAGAATAAGTAACTCTTCGTTTTCATTATTATATTCATTTCCAAACTTTACTACTAAAAAAATTTCATTTTTAATAGGTAAGTCAAAGGGTTCATTAGTAAGGTCACAGTTTACATTTACAGTTCCTGTTGCTGTAAACTGAAGTTCTAACATGGTTATTTTTTTGTTAAACCTCAGAGCAACATTTATTGCGCATGCATTAAATTCGTCGTACTCAAAATGTTCAAAGAACGTATTATCAATTTGAAACTCAAACTGGTGTAATCCTTGCTTCAGCCCAACAAAAGGAATAGTATACTCTTTAAGTTGTTTCATTTCATCATCAGTTTCAGGTGCCTATCGATTTGATAAAGGCGGGTGCAAAGATAATAAAATTTTGTTACGAAAGTGTTTTTGTAAACAAAATTATATCAGATTGTTAGTTATTTGGTTTATGAGCCAGTTAGTTTTCTGTTTACTGCATAATATAAAACCTCCAACTTTCAACTTCGGTTCTTTACACACATAACAGGGACTACTGTCTTAGGATTTACTCTCTTGCTCCTTTGTTTTGTACTTTTCTGGGTTGTCTTTTTAAGGGGTTTTTGGTTAATTCGGCATATTCCTGTCTGTTTTTGTAAATTTTTAACGCTGCAAAAACGGCTTCTTTAAAGGAATTGTTGTCGGCTTCGTTCTTGCCTGCAATTTCAAATGCGGTGCCATGATCGGGAGATGTTCTTACTTTGTTTAATCCTGCGGTATAATTTACTCCTTTGCCAAAGGAGAGTGTTTTAAAAGGGATAAGCCCTTGGTCGTGATATGAAGCAACTATGGCGTCAAAAGACTTATAGTTATCAGATCCAAAAAAGCTATCTGCAGCATAAGGCCCGTACACCAGTTTGCCGGATTCGTTGATTTTGCGAATGGTTGGCTTTAATATTTCTTCATCTTCCTTGCCAATAACCCCATTATCACCACTGTGAGGATTAATGCCCAGTATTGCTATTTTTGGTTTTGATATGCCAAAATCCTGTTTAAGTGTATGGTGAATGGTATCTACTTTTTGTTCTATTAATTTTGGTGTTATGGTATTTGCAATATCTTTTACAGCAACATGATCGGTAAGCAGGCCTACTTTTAGATCTTCGGTAATCATAAACATTAAACTGTTTCCTTCTAATTCCTGATTAAGATAATCTGTATGTCCGGGAAATTTAAACTCTTCAGACTGGATGCTGTGTTTATTGATAGGGGCGGTTACCAACACATCGATTTCGTCATTTTTTAAGGCTTCTGTAGCAGAGATAAGGGATTTGATTGCATAGCTTCCTGTTTTTTCATCTTCTTTTCCAAAATTAATATTTACAGTTTCTTTCCATACATTAAGAACATTTACTTTACCATCCAAAATCTGAGAAGTCTTATCTATACCATGAAGATTTGTGTTGCTTTTGTAATGCTTTTTTAAAAAAGAAAGAATTTTTACCGAGGCAAAAATTACCGGAGTACAGAAATCTAGCATTCGCGAATCTTCAAAAGTTTTAAGTACTATTTCGCTCCCTATACCATTTAGGTCCCCAATAGAAATTCCTAATCTTATTTTTTCTTCTTTCTTCATTATATAAATTACTTTATCCATATTTTTGAAATCTAAAATCAGACCTCAAAGTTTACGGTTACAAATTTAACTAAATAATTTGCATTTATGTTTACAGGAATCATCGAAGAATTAGGAACAGTTACTTCTTTAATTAGCAACAAAGGAAATTTGGATATAACTATACGTGCTAATTTTATTTCAGAATTAAAGATCGACCAAAGTATTGCGCATAATGGGGTTTGTTTAACTGTGGTATCTATAGATGAGGACACTTATTCTGTAACGGCTATTAAAGAAACTTTGGATAAAACAAACCTTAGGACTCTTACTACGGGTGCAGTTGTAAATCTGGAAAGAGGTATGCGGCTGGGAGACCGTCTGGATGGGCATATTGTGCAGGGGCATGTAGATCAAACGGGAATATGTACCGCTATTACCGAGGCTAATGGTAGTTGGTACTTTACTTTTGATTATGATTTTGCACTACATAATATTACTATCGAAAAAGGATCTATAACGGTAAACGGAGTTAGTTTAACGGTGGTTAATTCTAAAAAAGATTCGTTTAGTGTGGCAATTATTCCTTTTACATACGGGCATACAAACTTTAACACTTTTAAAGTGGGTACGGTTGTTAATTTGGAGTTTGATGTAATTGGCAAGTATGTAAAACGAATTACAGAATTAGCATAAAAAAAGTAGATTGGTAATTATACCAATTCTACTTCGTTAAATTTAAAAAGTGAAACTTTGTCTCTTTCTATTTTTAAAAGGACTCCTCCTAAATCACTCAAGGTAGAGCAGGATTCGAAATCCAATACTTTGCCAAAATACTGGCTTTTTGTATCAATTACTTTATACTGCATAATTCTAGGTTTTGATTTGTTTTTTCCCTCTTTGTATATCTTATAATAGTAGTTCTTTCCCCAAAAAACATACCATCACTATAATCAAAGACTAAAGTAAATGTAATAGACAGATTTGATATCTGAAAATAAACTTATTAGGTTTTATTAACATATATTATATTTTTTTGTTACTAATCGTGTGGTTATTAAATAATTAATTGTGTTTCTGATTTTGCTGTAAAGTAGCTGTTCTTGTGGTTTTGAAAAAAATACAGGCATAAAGTTTTTAAAATGAAGTTGGAATTATTCCAAATTTTGTATTTTTACAATGGAAATATTCCATCAATATATCTAATTAGTTTGTCGATAATTTAAGTGTTTTTTGCTTTTTATTAGGTTAATTTTTAAACTCTTGGCATGCGTTTTGCGAAATCTGAAATAATCTTAAAACGTATATCTATGGTAATATCAATACCTAATGTAAATGATCTTTATGATATGAGTGGTATTAATTATGAAATACAGAATCGAAAATTACAATCGTATAAGCATACTTTTGATTATGACTTTTGTAAAAAAAAGTATGATGAATATGCGTGTATGTCTTTAAAAAATTTTAGAGAATGCTTAAAAGATTCTCAAAAACTGGGGGAGATAGGTCATTTATGCTGCTTTATTTTATGGGTAAAAAACAAAGCAAGGCATGAGTACAGGGATAGTCTGGGAGACTATGGTTTAATCCATCTGCTTTTTCATTGTATAGAAGATAAGTATCATGTAGAGGTACATGCAGAGTATATACACATGTTGTTTAAAGAAGATATTAAGTTAGTGTAGTTCTTTTTTGTTTATGTTTAATTTGCCATTTCCGCATTTTTTCTTTTTCGGGCACAAATTGAATTATAAAATCTATATAAAAAATCATATATAACCATTTCATGCATTCTGTTTTTTGATCTGAATAATCTATTCATGAACATATGGATATGGCTATAAAGCAAGTTCTCTAATGGTACATCTAAGAGATCTTTTTTATCAAGTTTCATAATTTCGTCTACTATCTTAGCAGTTTTAAGCTCATTTTGCTTTAAAAGTACTATTATAGGATCATATTTAGAGGTATTTGTATGTAAAGATAAAAAGGATTCTATTCTTTTTCTTTCTTTTCCATATTTAACATTTAATTGCTTTTTTAAGGATCTGCACATACCAAACTCTTCTCCAAATGCTGTTTTTAAATTTTCTAGCAAGTAGAGTTTTTTTTCTTCGCTTAAATTAAAAGAATTTAAAAAACTATCTATCCCTTTTAAAGCAAATAACCACCTTAACTCGTCTCCTTCATCTCCTTCTGTCAAGTTCAAGAAATTAATTATCATTTCACTTTCGAGATAAAAATAGCTCTCAGAATTCATGATGTTATAATTGCCATATCTCTCTATTTCTCGATTATATTTCTCGATTTGAACTTTCCATATTAATTCATCAGAGATATATGGGTTTAAATTTTTGTATACTTTATTAATGATAAGCCCCAGATTGTTTTTGTTTTCAGTATAAAAACGAATTCTTAAATGATGTTCTGGATCTTCATACCTGATAAAAAACCATTTTTGGATTAAATTATTTTCTTTTTCATCTATTCTTCGTTTAAAAATATAACCGTAACTACAGCTATGCTTGATACCAGATCAAGTCTGGTACAAACTTTTTGCCTTGAATACTTAAAAAATAAATTCAATTTCTATACGCACTATTTCAAAGTTAAAATGGTATAACAACAAAAAAGTGAAGAGGCTTATAATTGAAAGAGCAATATATTTATGATTTGTGTGGGATGGTTTTGGGTTATTTTCTGGTTTTTCGACAGCGACCAGTATTCCTGTAAATTTTTTAAGAAACTCGGTTTCAGAGCAAGATTGTTTTTTGTTTTTTGTAGTGTAGATGGTACAGGCAGGATGCTTTTTTTCGACAACTACCAGTTGTTGCCCATCGGGTTCTTTTATCTGGGCAATAAAGCAATCAGGTAATTGTTGTAGTGTTTCTGTGTTTGCAGGAACTTCGGCAGCTATGTTTTCTATATTAAAATGATCTAACACCCCTGTTATGGCATGTAGACTAGGGTAGGATGGGTGGCTTTGGATCTGAAAAGCCAACTCGGTTTTATCAAAAGAAATTTTATTTCTTTCGAGTAATTTTTGTACCAGATCGACTAAGGAGGTTTTCAATAGCATTTGTTTTTTTACTTTTATATAATGGTATATTATAAAAAAACAAAGCGCATCCTAAATATGGTTATATTTTTGGATGTTTAAATGAGGGATTTATTCCCTAAGCTTATGGGTTTTTATAAAATAAGCATTAGTGTATATATAGATAAAGGCAAAACACAGCTATAGCAAGGGAAGTAACTATGGATTTATAAATTTTAACTACTGTTTTGTACGCCTGAATTTGATGTAAGAAACTTATGATAATTTGCTTTAGGTAACAATTTGGTATTATATCCTATTGCGCATATCCTGATAAGAAACCGATAAAGAGCAAAAAAAGGAATAGTTTTTTATTATACTTTGTTTGATAGAATACTAACTTGTTTAGAAATAGTTATTCTTTAGTGATAATCTGGATGACCAGTTTGCCAGAGGGTGAAAGACTACTGATCCACTTTTTCTTGAGGTACTACAATTTTATTTTCTTCTTTCGGAATCCTCTTTTTTAACATTAATATTTGTCCTAAATGACTGGATTGGTGCTCCATAACATGAAACCACGCAAAGTGATTGTTCATAGTAGAACCTGGCCATGATTTTTCTAGCCATAAGTCATTACGTTTTTTTAATTCTTGTATAGTTTTTTTTCGTACTTCTTTGTATATATCTAAGTAATATGAAATAGGTTTACCTTTAAATTCTTCTCTGGCTTTTTCTCCAAGATCAAGACCTATCCCCCATTTTTCCTTTTCTTGTTTGTTAAACCCGCGATGTTCAAAAGTATACGTTTGATAGTATACTTCTGCAGCAGCAAGATGCATAATAAGAGCTCCTATTCTATTGGCTTTTTCATCTAATAAATGATCTGTTTGTCTTACATCAAGATTTTTAACAACTCGTTCTACTCTATTACTTAAGTTATTAAGCATAGAGATTAATGTTCCTATTTGGGGGGAGAAACCGTTTTCAGCAGAAATATAGTTAGAAGAATCTCTTTCAACTTTTCGCCCTTTTATTAATAAAGCAGATGTATTGTCTAAGTTTTCATTACTCGAATTAAATGTATATCCTTTTACTTTAAGTATATTCTTTTCCTCATCAACATCTTGCAGCCAACCAGGGATATTATCATTGGTTACTTTTTCTTCAAACTTAGGATTAGCAATGGTAACAGGTTCATAATCTCCTCCTTCTTTTTTAAAAAAGAGTTCGAAATTATCAAAATAAAAATCCCCTTCGCTTACTACCCAAGCTCCAAAAGTTAATTTTTCTGCCGCTTGATCAAAATACCCTTCTATTTCATAGGTTGTCCATTGTGATTTGTTGATAACACTATCTTTTACACTTTCACTAAAACCTGATTCCTCTGTTTTATTTTTTACCCATGCATAGAGTGTTGCCGCACTATTACTTTTGCTTCCTTCAGTTTTTATATTTGCACGTAGTTTAAATTCAATTTTTTTATCTGTTTCTAACGTTACTTCCTGAAAAAAAGCTACCCATTCTCTAGATATTTCTTTTGTTGTTTGTGATATAGTTGTGTTACTAAGAGTAAAAAGCACAATTATAATAATACTTTTGATATGTTTTAAATTCATATTTTGATATAAGGATGATTATAGGTTTTAATTTTTATAAAAGATAGTTTTAAAATCTACTCTTTTGGCTGATAATCTGGATGACCAGTTTGCCAAAAGGCGAAAGCCATAATGTTGGCATATCTTTCAAATTCTTTACGTTTTGTATCGTCAGTTCCATGACCAGTATCAGAATCTACCAATAATAAATTTGGATTATCAGATGTGTTAGAAGCTTGCATTCTTGCAGCAAATTTTACAGAAAACCATGCAGGAACTCTAGGATCATTTAAACCTGCCGTTAATAATGTTGCAGGATATTTCTCCCCTTTTTTAATATGGTGATATGCGTCCATTTCTTTTAGTGCTTCAAATTCTATCGGGTCTTTTATGGTACCAAACTCTTTTACATTATTGGCTCCATTTGGTCTGCTTTCTGATCTTAAAGTATTTAAAGAGCCAAACTCTACTATTGCAGCTTTAAACAAATCGGGTCTATCGGTTATAGATCTCCCAATCATTATACCGCCTGCACTACCACTCCAGATTGCTAATTTATTTTTTGATGTAAATTTGTTCTCTATTAAATATTCTGCGCATGCGATAAAGTCTTTCCAGGTATTGGGTTTTGTGGTTTTAAACCCTCCTTTATGCCAGGCATCTCCTTTTTCACCACCACCTCTTATATGCGCAATTGCGTACACACCACCTTCCATAACCCATAATAATCGTCGTATAGAAAAAGTAGGCCTCATTGCAGCTCCATAAGCCCCATAACCATCCATCATAGCAACATTATTGCTGTTTTTGATCAGGGATTTTTTATATAGTAAAGATAAAGGGATTTTTTCTCCATCATGAGCAGTAACTTCTACTTCTTCGATAACAATATCTTCTAACTCACTATCCTCATAGGATAGGTTTATGTTTTTTTCGATTACAGTGCCTTTTTGATATTCGTATCTTTTTTGTTGTGTTAGCCAACCTCTTGTATTAATCCATAATTCTGGATTATTTATATCTTTTACTTCTAGACTGATACTACCAAAAACATAAGGAAGTTTAATCTCTTTTTGTATACCATTATTCAATTTAAACAAATCTGCTTTGACCCCGTTTTTACTGGTTACAAAAAATAATCCTTCGCTAGTGATATTAAAATCGGTGATTATAGTGTCTTTTTTGTGTTTTACTAAAATTTCTTCACTATCAAAATTAGGATTCTTAATAGACGTTTTTCTAATTTCAAAATTTGGAGCGTTTTTAGAGGTTTTATAATATATAGAATCTCCTTTAATAAGGTAGCTTTTTATCTGATCTGATTTTTTAAAAAGAGGTTTCCAGTTTTTAGAGGTAATTTGATCAATAGGTAAATAATAAGTATCCTTATATGCTGCCACTCCAGATTTTTCTCCTATGATATAGTTGTCATTTTGATTTCCTAGAGTAACAGTAGGAAAATCTTCTTCTTTAATATCCAGATCCCTATTGTATTCTCTTGAAAAGATTTCGGTAAGATCCTCTTTTTTGTTTCCTAACGTATACAGTACAGATTTAGTGTTTTTAAGAAACGCTTTATCTTTTGGATTTGTAATAGGATGATATACATAAATAAAACCAGAATTATTTGGTAACCATGTTATTCCTCCTATTTCGGATACCCATGAGTTTGTCAATATTTCTGAGGATACAGCTTTAGAAGGGACATCTATAACGATTAATTCTGAAATTTCTTTCCCTTTTTCGGTAAGGCTTATCACTATTTTAGATCCATCCCAATTGGGTTGTATATAGTTTATTAGATATTCTGTGCTTGATGCCTCCTTAAATTTTTTGGGATCATAAAGCAGAATTTCTTCTTCATCAAATGCAGTTCTATAATAAAGCTTAGATACGTTTTCTGATGCAGATCTTTTTAGATAAAAGTGTAAATCATTGGTAGTAACAATAAGGTGTGATACGGTAAAAGATTTTTTGGCATCAAACTCCTTTTGTTTTTCTATCAGATACTTAGTTTTATTAATATGATTGAGATGTTTTTTTGCTAGAGTATTTTGTTGCTTTATCCATTGTTGTACCTCAGTATCTTCTAAGTTTTCAAGATGTCTATATGGATCTTCAATGTTTTGACCATGATATTTGTCTACTACATTTACTGTTTCTATATCAGGGTATTTATAAACCTTGTTATTTTTTGTGGTACAGCCAACGATAACCAAAAGAAGCAATAATTTTTTCATTATATTTTATAAGATAGTTTTAAAATCTACTCTTTGGGTTGATAATCTGGGTGACCAGTTTGAGAAAGAGCAAAAGCTATTCTTCTTGCTATTTTTGTTAGTGTTTTTCTTTTAGAATTTTCTCTACCATGCCCAGATTCAAAATCTACTGCAAATAGTATAGGTTTATTCGAAATACTATATTCTTTTAGACGAGCAATAAACTTAGTAGATTGCCAAGATGCAACCCTTGCGTCATTAAAACCTGTAGTAACTAAAAATGCCGGATAAGAAGTGTTCTTTTTTAAATTATGATAACTATCCATTGCAAGAAGGGATTTAAACTCCTCAATATTTTTAACAGTTCCAAATTCTTTTACATTGTTTTTACCATTTGGAGCAAACTCTGATCTTAACGTATTTAGGGTTCCAGAAGTAATAATAACTGCAGAAAACAAGTTAGGTTCTTCCAAAACAGCTCTGCCAACAGTAATTCCTCCCGCACTTGCGCCCCATGCAACTGTTTTTTTTGGGTTTGTATAATCCTGTTTTTGAAGATATTTTACACAACTAATTAAGTCTTTCCAGCTATTAGATTTATTTAATTTTTGCCCATCCATATGCCATTCATAGCCTTTTTCTCCACCACCACGAACATGAGCTACTGCATATACTCCTCCTTCATCGATCCAATTAGATGTTAAAACCGTTGATCTTGGCTTTATGCTTTGCCCGTAAGCTCCATAAGCTGTAATGAATAGAGGACAGCTTCCATCTTTTTTAAATCCTTTTTTATATATCAGAGATAGGGGTATTTCTTTTCCGTCATGAGATTGTACTAAAACTTCCTCAACAATTACATCCTTTTGCTTTAATTCTGATGTTTCTTTCTCTAATGTAAAAGATTTTGATTCTATGTCATAAAAGTATTTTGTAGAGTTATTTGCCCATCCTTCTATTGTTATCCATAAATCACTTTTTGTTGGACTCTTAGTTTGTAGGCTAATACTGCCTGCTTTTACAGGAAGATCAATTTGTTTTAAAACCCCAGTATTATCAAGAAACATTAGCTTGGCTTCTACACCATTTTTAACTTTTACAAAGTATATACCATCTGTAGTAATTGCAAAACTTGTTATTATTTCTTCAGTATATTCAGGCACTAATATATCAGGATTTGTAAAATCTGGCTTATGGATTGAAGTTTTGCATATTTTAAAATTTGATGCATCTTTAGCCGTTAAATATATCAGTTCATCTTTTAAAAGAAAAAATCGCCTTACCTTATCAGAAATTTTAAATAAAGGCTTCCAATCTTTTTTATTTTTTGAGACCTCTTTCAGAGATGCTACATAAGCATCTCTATATTTTGCAACACCTGCAATTGTTCCTATAATATGTTGGTTTTCGTGATAATCAAAATATAGAAGAGGAAAATCTTCTTCTTTAAAAGATATATTAGGATTGTTTGATTTTGAAAAAAGAATTGTTTTTTCTTCATTGTTTTCAATATCAAAATAAGTAGCTTCGGTATTAAATAAATAACCTTTCTTGATTTTGTCTGTTACAGGCACATGAGTATAATATATACCATTACAGTTTGCATTCCATTTAACACCTCCTAGAGCACCTGGCCATGATTTTTTATCGGTTTCAAATATTATTACTCTAGATTTTACATCTATAACTATGACATTAGAAAATTCCTTATCATTTTCAGTAATTCCTAAAGCAATCTTTTCTCCTGCCCAACATGGGCTAATATGATTAATAGTATATTTAATACTATCATTAACTCTATATGATTTTGGATCAAAGACCAGAATTTCTTTTCCGTTTTTCCCTTCTTTGTAAAATAATTTTGAATAATTCTCTTTGGGATCCGTTTTAAGATAAAAATATAGATTATTAGCTGTAATTATAGTTGAAGATATGTCAGAATCTTTTTTTTCATAAGACTGTAAAATTCTGTTAATAAGCTTTTTTTCTCCTTCAATTTTTTTAAAGTAATTAGTTGTTTGAGTATTATTTTGGTTGATCCAGTTTATGACAGAGGTATCATTTAAGTTTTCTGAATATCTATATGGGTCATTTATCTGGACATTATGATGTTTTTCAACCAACTCATTTTTTTTTAATGGCTTAACAATATCTTGAGAGAAAAGTTGTAGATAGAGCAAAGAGAATATGATATAAGCGAAGTATTTCAAAATCAGATAATTTTAATAAAAGAATTAATAAATAATCATTTGAATAATATTAAATACTGAAAATTTGACTTTCAGTATTTAATATTATCATTATTATTGAATTTTTTCACTAATATCACCTACACCTGTGTCATCACCATCCGAGAGCGAGTAACTCCCTCCTTTTATTTGTTTTTTGTGAAAGTTATTGAGTCTTGAAATTTGAAATTTCTCAATGCTTAATCTGTTTTTTTTTTCTCTTTTCATATTTGTGATTTGTATGTTAAATGAATTTTATCAAATTTAATATAAGAATTGAGAGCTTACAATTTTTTATTGTTTTATCACCTTTGATTTATAAATAAACATATGCAAGCAATTGATTTATATTTGGTTATGTGTTTTTTTTGTTTTTTAGATTATCTATAAAAAGAGAGGGATATATGCCTGTTTTTTTATAAAACGCTTTAGAAAATCCTTCTTGGGATTTAAAACCAACCTCATTTGCAATGGCTTTAATAGAGTATAATCTAAATTTTTTGTCCTGGGTTAATTTTTTAATACTATACTGTATTCTTAAATCACTTATATATTTTGAAAAATTTTTATTTTTAGATGAGTTTATGACAAAAGAAAGATAAGAAGTATTAGTCCCTAAAAGATTTGCTGTTTGTTTTAAAGATACATTTTTATCTAAGAATTTGAACTCTGCTTCAAATATATCCAATCCTTGTAAAATACTTATTTCTATTTCTTTAGGAATTGAATTTTTGTCCGAATTAGCCGATTTATCTTTCACGTATGATTTATCTTTAATCAATTGATCAAAACGTGCTTGAAAATCTTTTTTCTTTTTGTAGAATAGATAAATTAAAATTATAAAAAAGAGTAGTGCTATTATAAATACGAGATTAAGATATGATTGATTTTTTTTTCTTTTATCTAACGTATTAATGATATTTTCTTTTTCAAGAATTAAATTTTTATTTTCATATTCTCTAGCAATATCTTTATTTATATTCTGAAATTTTTTATCTAGAAGACTATCAACCTCAATTAGTTTGTTCATAAAAGATAATTGCTTCTCAAGATTTTTGTTTCCTCTATAGAAGTTAACTAAAGCTTCATATGATATTTTAGTTTCTTTAATAATTTCAGGATGGTTCGTATATATGGAGTCAATTTTAAGAAGGTAGTTTTCGTATTCATTATAATTACCTTTTTCACGATATATTTTAGAAATAATTAAATATATAGATGCTAGTCTGGCTTTTCTATTATTTATTAATCGAGCACTTTTTTTAAGACTATCTAATGCTTTTTCTTTTCTGCCAGATAGTTGCATTGTGGAGCCATAACAAGCTAGAAACATTGGATAAATATATTTGTTTTCAGATTTTAGAGATTCCTTTATACCTATCTTATTAATAATCTCAGCAGAATCTAATTTTCTTAGTACATTATAAATATTGGCTAATCTGAATAATGATTTCAAATATTGTCTTTCCTGTTCGTAACCTTCTTTTTTTTCTTTTGTATTAAAATATTTGATATTGTCTCTGAATATCTCGAGAGCTTCTTTTCTTTGATTAGTGACATTTTTTAGATTACCTATGTTATGTCGTACAACAATTTGCTGAAATTCGTTTTTTTCTTTAACAGCAATTTTTTGTGCCTCTAAAAACATGGATAATGCTTCATTATAGTTTGCCAAGTAATAATAATTGATACCTTTTTGAATATTACCCTTGATTAATAATTCTTTATTATTGCTTTTGTTGCCATATAATAATATACTGTCTGCTAATTCTAATGCTCTTTTTTCAGTAGAAATTTGTGACAAAAGATAATAACCATTGGCTATTTCAATATTATTTGTAGTTTTTTTAGCTCTTTTTATATATGCATTTGCATATATACCAGCAAGAGTAAAATTATTACCACTTTTATAATAGCCTTTTTTAAGATATTTATAGGCCTTTTCTTTTAAAGAATCATTTTCTGTAATTTGAAAATTTGATTTTATTATAGAGGGAAAATTTGCTCTGATTATAGTAAAAAACAACAATCCAAAAAATAAAAAAGATGAGTTAAGTAATTGTTTTTTTTTCACTTTACTTTTGTCTATAAAATTAAAATTATTTTTTTAAAGTCTTTGTTTTTAAGTTTTTATAATAAAAGTATAAAGCGTTATTTATAAATTGACATTTGCTTATTTATAAATCTCATCATACTTCCCTTGCAACAACGTAAATCTCTCCGTTATATTTGACTCCACAAAATTAACCAACGATGGAGTATTTAGAATATAACCACAAACATAAGTTTATGTCGTATGTATTAAAAATGTTACACCTTAAAACCGATATTTTTATGTACAACCTGGCACATCAATATCCTTATGAGATGCTTTTGTATTTCTGGATGAACAAATTATACGATAAAGGCACCCCCCAAGAAGCAGCCGTACAGCTTATCTATAAAGCACGAAATATACTATTACTTAACCCCAAAAACGAGATGTGTAATGCTCGATAAATGTGATGACTGAGGCTTTCGAGAGGTTTGTCCTGAGGTTCTCGAAGGACTGAGGACATCGCCCTTAACAAGTACGCTGAGGCACTCGAAGGACTGAGGACATCGCCCTTAACAAGTACGCTGAGGCTCTCGAAGGACTGAGGACATCGCCCTTAACAAGTACGCTGAGGCTCTCGAAGCGTACATAAATAGAAGCAGCACCTAGTGCCCTTCGAGAACCTCAGGGCACATCTATAAAAAGTAGTACACTGAGGCACTCGAAGTGTACGTCCAAAAAAAACAAAAACACCATGTTTATACTCTATATACATCTGGATACCGATCAAAAAAAAGTAGTGCATGCCAGGGTTGCCACAAGGACCAAAGCAACTGTAGAAGTTGTGGTAATGGCATTGGGATTGGTAAACCCTCGAGTAAAAATCGTAGATGCCGAAGTAATTATCGTATACGAAACGCTTAAAAGGATTGAAGAAGAAGTAAAAAAATTAGTTAGGGAGCTGGAAGTTTGAAGTCGGAGATCTGGATGTCTGAAGTCGGGAGTCGGATGTCCGAGGTTGGAGGTTTAAAAAAGTCAGTTAGCCTGTGAGTTTTGGAATGCCCTAAAAGCTCTCTTCCCTTTGAGAAGGGTTGGGGATGGGAGAAATGCTGAGGTTGGAAGTCTGAAGTCGGGAGTCGGGAGTCCGAAGTTGGATGTCGGGAGTCGGATGTCCGAGGTCAGATGTCCGAGGTTGGAGGTTTAAAAAAGTCAGTTAGCCTGTGAGTTTTGGAATATCCTAAAAGCTCTCTTCCCTTTGAGAAGGGTTGGGGATGGGAGAAATGCTGAGGTTGGAAGTTGGAAGTCCGAGGTCTGAAGTCGGGTGTCGGATGTCAGAAGTATAAAATAAGTTAGTTGAGTTTGTGTGGGAGTCGATAATCAAAGTAGCCTTTGTGCTTTAGGCTCCCTTTTTTGAATTAGCCCGAAGTCGGGAGTCCGAAGTCAGAAGTCGGGTGTCGGAAGTCCGAGGTTGGAAGTATTCTTTGCGTCTCTGCATCTTTGAACCTTTGCGTCTTTTAAAAAGAAATAAAAACAAAAAAACAATTAAATACATATAATAATGAGCGAATACAACAGAATCAGTAAAGTATTAACAACCGAAGAGGTAAGTACGATCCAAACCAGTCTTGCCACCTTAAAACAAGAATTGGATTTTTTACAAAACCTAACGCCAAAAGAGCGTAAAAACCTGCCAAAGATCAATAGCTCTAACAAGATTTTTGCCGAAGACAGCATCCATATTTTAGAAGGCAAACCAAAATGGATACCAGATGCATTAACTGCCGAAGAAGCCCGTAAAGACCTTACCCTTTTTGAGCAATTAGACCCCATTATATTAGAACTCGATATCCTGCTACGGCAATTAAAAGATACGCAGACCATAGCGGGTAGCGAGGTGTACCGGGTGGCCTTATCGGTATACAGTCTTGCAGATGCAGCTCGAAAAATGCCAATGGAAGGAGCACAAAGTGCCTACGAACTATTAAGAACCCGATTTACACAAAGTATCAATGCCACTCCTGTAGAAGAGAAGGAAGAATCTAATACACCAGAGTAACAGGCAAAATTTGCTATGTAAGGAGCAAAAAACACAGGCGCACTATCCTTTTTTGCAGGCTGTATCACAAAAAAGAGGAGATAGATATCAAAAATTACAAGCGGTACCTCAAAATTTGCCCTATCGATAGCAAAGTTACCCCAATGACCCGGTAATGAAGTGGGTACACTCGCAATCCCAAGTGGGTGAACTGACAAAGTTACATAGAACCCCCGGTTCTGAAGTACCCCACCCCCGGTAATGAAGTGGGTAAACTGACAAAGTTACCGCAAGCTTTAACAGTTGTAGTACCCCGGGGTACTTCGTAAGTGGGTGGGGGTACTTATATAAGTGGGTAGGGGTACTTGCTAAGTGGGGTATACCATAAAACAGTAAAGCCAAAAGTAGGGAAAGAAATAAAGAATATGCAGATAACAAACGTAAACCCATCGCTGTATTAGAAGTAACAATAGATAAAGAAACAAAACACACACCGTATGGATATTATGCTAAGACAAATACAGACTATAGAGCGTATCGATCAATTTATTAGAATGCGTGCCACGGGTGGTCCCGATGAATTTGCATCCCGATTGGGGATTTCTAAAACCAAATTGTACAGAACTATACAGCTCATGAAAAAACTAAATGCGCCTGTAGAGTATGATATATCCCAGCAAAGTTATGTATATGCAGAAGCAGTAGAATTTACTTTTGGGTTTTGTGCAAAAAATGAACGTATACGAGAGCTTGGGGTGAGTTTGTGAGTGGGAGAGTAGGAAGTGTGAAGTCGGGTGTCAGAAGTCGGGAGTATGAAGTCGGGTGTCGGAGGTCGGAAGTCGGGAGTCGGGAGTCGGGAGTCGGGTGTCCGAAGCCAAGTTCCCCTGTCTCATCGAGTGGTTTTTGTAGTGGTAACGGAAAAAATTGTATCGAGATGTTTGGGAGTGAAGTCGGGTGCTAGAAGTCCGAGGTCCGAGGTCGGGAGTCAGAAGTCGGGTGTCAGAAGCTGGAAGTCGGATGCCGGAAGTCCGAGGTCAGGTGTCAGAAGTCGGAGGTCCGAAGCTGGATGTCAGGTGTCCGAAGCTGGAAGTCGGATGTTCGAGGTCAGGTGTCAGAAGTCCAAGTGGTTCTTTGCATCTGTGCGTCTCTGCTTCTTTGCTTCTTTGGGAAGGGCCGGGGATGGGAAAAATGTAAAACAGAGAATAAGTATAGTGCTAAACAAGAAAAAATTAACATAAACCTAACAATAATTAACAGTCAAAAAAAACAAAGTTCCGAAAAACGATACTATGATGTTTTAATATTGTAGTAGAATATCAAACCTTAATAACCTAAACCAAACCACCTATGAAAACTCTTTAATATCCATTTTTAATTACTGTACAAATCTATAGCATATGTATACAAATATGCTGTGATTTTAAATACTATGCGCCTGCTTTTAGAACCCCACAAAAAGCCTAAAGGGAATTCTTTGCCCTATTTAAAAGACTTTACAGCTATACGAAAGTCTTATAAAAATCACCAAATCAATTATTTAATAACTCTTAAAATCATCATTATTATGAAAAAATTATTTTTATGGGGCATCCCATTTCTTGCCTTATGTTTTATACGTACAGGTTATGCGCAAGAACTCAAACCATTAACTTGTGATCAGAAAGCAAAGATTTTATTAGAACAGGCTTCAGATTTTAAAAACTACCCTGCGGCACTGATCGATGAAATGATTGCCTATATCACCCCATGCGCCGAAGAGGCGTATGGCAAAACCAACCCATCCTCTGCCTACGCAAAAGGGTTGCTGCACCTACAAAAAGGGGATTACACCACTTTGTTTGGGGTACGAAGGGAATTGTCCTATTTGCACCTCTTTAGGGCATCCCACTATAAATATCCCCCTGCAATGCTAGACCATACTATTAATTTGTTGAGCAACGCCTATAAAGAAAATTACCAGATCAATTACCTTAATATATCCAAGGACCTTGAAAATCTGGTAACCCTGGATCACAAAAAAGATATAGCAAATTATATATTGGGGTACATCCACCTTAAAAACTTGGTAACCAATCAGGATTTTACCAATACCACTTTGGTGAACAAAGCCAAGGGGTATTTCGACAACAGCAACCACCCCATGGCAAAACATTGGCTGGGGATCATGAACTATTTTGGGTATGGTATGCCAAAAGATACCGCCAAGGCTTTACAAATGTTGTCTGAAAACAATATCCTAAACAGCCAAACCCTAAAACAACAGTTGCAAAACCAAAATAACGATTGGGTACCGATCTCGGCAGGGGAACGGTTGGCAAGTATAGAAAACTATAGTGCCAATAACAAGCCCATAACGGTTATCGGGAGCGGAAAAACTACTTTTCAGGGGCATTTTATAGAGTTTGACTGGACTGCGGCAGGGGTAAAACGGTATATCCCTGTTACTTTGTCCATAACCATACGGGAAGATCATGGGACGTACAAAAAAGTAAGGACAGAGCTTACCATGGATGGTAAAACGATGATTAATGATCCCAGGCTCCAAAACCTTGCCCAGCATACCCAGGAGCTTCACCTGTTTTTTGGGCAATTCGTACCGCTTAAACTCCCGCCATTGCCAAATATGTTGCAAGACCATCCCGATAAAAACACGACCAGTTACAGTATCCAAAGCTTGTACCTTAAAGAAGCCAGTATAGATGGCAAGCCTGCATTAATAGCAAAAGCAGCTTTAAACACAAAAATCACAGAATTAAATGAAGTGGTACATACCCCTATCCGTATGGTTTTATACCCACAATCTCCTGCAGTACAAACATTGGCAGAAACCACCCCTTTAGAGAGCAGTAAACAACAAGGGCTACCGGATAAAGATTTTGCAGTAATATCCCCCAATCCCATAGGCGATCAATTTACTATTACGTATGATATTGGGCAACCTGCCGAGGTACAGGTATCTGTATATGATATGTATGGGCAACAAAAAATACAGCTTCCCAGTCAAAAAACCGATACAAGTGGCAAACAGACCATTACGGTAGATAGCGCAGCGCTGTTAAGTGGCACGTATATAATACAGATTACCGTAAATGGCAAAGCATATTCTAAAACCGTTGTAAAACTATAAACCAACTTATTAATATACATATACATGAAAGCTATATATAAAACACTGTTAATGGGTATGGTATACCTGTTGTCCAACACTGCCTATGCACAAATCCTGCAATACTCAGACGATGGTACTAAAGGATGTATTGATTGTGAAGAGAAATCAGGGAGGAATTACTATTGCTATTGTAATTTTCTTGAAGACTTACCTAGGTTTCACGATGCGTTATCGTTACTGGAAGCAAGTAAAAAACAAGAATGGTTGATAAAACAGGAAAATGGACTAAAGGACGTAATTGAATTTCGCTTTGGAGAAAAATTTAATGATTTCGAACAGGCACAAAGAGCTTTTTTTAAAGCTTATGCAAGTGTTCCAGCGTCAAAAGATATACTAAATAGTTTAGAACTAGAGGTTACATCTAAACGGGTTCCCAAAGAAATTGAAAAAGATATAAACTATTACCAAAACAGTACCGTAAAAAAATTAATAGAGTACAATAATGCAGGCACATCCAATAAGCTTGGAGACCTTAAAATGAATGGCAAATACCTGAGAGACATACCAAATCATGAAGCTGTTGGTTTATTAACCGGTTTGGATAACACCAAAAAAGATATAGCAAGTGAGCTAACAGATATATATCGTGTTATAAACGGAATACCAAAAATAAGGCACAATGGGGTTTTTGAAGAAAGTATTGTAAACAGTATGATAGATCATTACCGAAGTTTTGATGTTTTGAATAGGGTAATACTTATGAACAAGTATTTGATTGATCAAAATGTTCATCCCCCATTACAGTCTATAGATGCATATCCACCAAAAATGTATAATGTACATAGTTATAATCATAGGGATATTGCTTATAACATGGCTCGCTCTGCTGGGAGTTCTGTCCAGATTGCTTATCCACAAGTCACCGATGAAGAATCTGTTGCTTACTATGCGGTTAGCACATTTGGAAATAAAGAGTTTGAGTTTGTAAATAGGCAACAAGCAGTAAAAAAGGAAGTAAAGGATTATTTAGGATATCATCGATATAGTGCTGAAACTTTACAATTTTCAGAAGATATCTTTAAATCCTATGTTAATAATACTACTTTTCCTCATGACCAATATAATTATGGTTTAGATTCAGGATCATTATTTTCTATTTCTTTTCAAGATGAACAAAATAAAAACCGTTTGTTTTTGATGAGCAATCACAATGCCAATCAATTTAAAAAGTTTAATGGATTAGGTAATATGTTAAGCTCTCTATCTATGTTACCTGCTGGTACTGAACGTAACGAAGCCTTTATTGGTAATTTTGTTATAGAAATCATGAAGGACAATAATATCGATATGTCTAATGCGTTTACAGGGCAACAAGCATTTGCTCTTTTTCATTTTAGAACCTTCGGCTATCAAAATTTAGGCAGATATGATTTAGGAGTAGATTTTAATGGGTCTATTGGGTCTACTTTATGGGATAACGGACTAAAATCCCCAGATTGGTGGGATTATCCCTATGCTATAGAAGGGGCTTTAGCCCTTGCCAGAGGGGAAACTTTTGATTTTGCCTTTAGAAAAAAAGTATATGATTTAAGGATTGCTTTGCAACTTAATGATACACAAGAACAATGGTTGATTGGGAATAGAGGTAAAACTGAAAATATTTATAATTACTACTCTGACCTTAATGAAGCAGGTGCTTGGTCAAACCAAGAAGTACTATTTGTCACAAATGCTATTAATGTTTTAATGGTTGACTCTAGTGCAAATCCACTATTAGGGGCAGATTGTAGAAGTTTTGAATATGCTCTACCACCAGGAGCTTTACAAAGAGGTTGTGCCGTAAAAAATTTCGACCATAGATTTTATACTGCGGGAATTAGACCTAATGGTAGCCCATATTTTGGCACAATAGAAGTTCCTGTTGATACTATTTATTTTACAATGCCAAACTGGATGAGCAATGGTCAAGCAGCTAATAATACAGCAGTAGCAGTCACAGCTGCAATAAAGATAGCAGATGTATACTTTTTTAATAACCCTGATGCTTCAGAGTTTACTGTAGCAGATGTTTTTAGAGATGCGCTTAAAGCTGAATTAACTATAGTTGGAGGTAGTTTTAGTTTAACAGTAGAGCCTTTCCCTATACCTAGCCCTGCTCCTTATATCACAAGTGTTTTGGGGATAAGTAACCCTTTTGATTGTGACCGATGAAAAAAAATCATTAATTTCGAGTAATGAAAGGTTTTATAAGCATACTATTTATACTGACTCTCAATCTAAACACTTATTTTGTGAATACTATTAAATTTGAAGAATTATTAGGAAAACATCTTTCCTATGTTGAAAAAACTGTTGGTAGCAATTTTAGGAAAAACGATTTTGAAAAAGTCAAAATTAGCTTATACAGTAGTCAAAATTTTAATATGGATTTTCATGGCATATTTTCACACTTTATCTCTGTAGAAACTGATAAAAATGATATTGTTAAAGCTATTACTATTCATTTTGGTGAAGTCATCAACCGTCAATTTTATGATTCATTTATTGAAAAGTATGGAGAACCAAATCATATATATGTAATGTCAAATATTAAAGTGATAAGTGAAACTTCTCCTCACGAAATTGATGATCCTTTTCATCAAAATTTAACAAAACGAGAAGGGGATTTAATAGAAGGCACTTTTGAAGATAAGCCATTGTTTATGATATGGGAAAAAGATGGCTTCTATATTCAAGCATTTTTAAGACATAAACAGAATATTAGTGAAATAATGTTTAGTGTAGAAAGCCCACCCTTTAATGTGAAATCAAATAAAAAAAATTAAGATGCCAATACCCCCAAAAGAACTGAAAAGCTTTATGGGGGTATTTTTTATTACTTCATTAACCCGAAAAGTCAAGTAGATTTTATCTTTCTCGCTCTTAGACTGAAAATTCCCGCTCCGCAAAGTCTCCTGACTTCGCGGAATAATTAAAAACGATAATTAAAAGATAACAAAATAGGTAGTAGTAAATACCGAAAACTAAACATAAAATAAAACACTCAAAGCCGGGAGACTTTGCGCAGCTGGGAGTCGAGAGGATTCTCCAGTAAGATATTTTCCCTATTTTTACACCATTACATAAAAAAATAAATTATGAAGAATATAATAATGAACAAATTGGCAGCCAAAATCAATGCGGCTAAGGATACTGATATAGTTTTATTTGTATTAGCAGTAGCCATGGGATTATTTTACATAGGTTGGGAGTTAGGTAGAGCCTACGCCAGAATGTAAAAATTTAATACTACTAATTATGAAAATATTTAATTTGAAAAACAAAAAAACAATCTGGCTTATAGTTGCTATTTTTATAGGAGTTATGGTAACAGCAATTCTGTTTTTTGAAAAAGGAGAGGTCCTTGGAAGGGCAATTGCCTTTTGATATATCAAATCTTATCAAGATATTATAAAAAGAGAATACATGATGCGTATGTATTCTCTTTTTTGGTTTTATATATGCACCCCGCTCTCTCTGTTATCTCCCAAACCCTTTTGGGTGAGGTTAAGGCAACTATCATTCCTGATAGACTTGAGGCTCTTTAGCTTTTGCTACAAATTATGTTTATAATATTTGTATTTTTACAAATAACCATTATATTTTAAACTGTAATTCTTAAAAAATGTACCTATTCTTTGACACAGAAACCACAGGGCTACCTAAGAATTGGAAAGCACCAGTTACCAACCTAAACAATTGGCCTAGAATGATTCAAATAGCTTGGATTTTCTGTGATGAAAAAGGTAGTCGATTAGCATCCGATGATTTTATTATCAAGCCAGAAAATTTTATAATCCCCAAAGCAGCTTCCAATATTCATGGAATCTCTACAGAAAAGGCCATAGCAGAAGGAGAGTTGTTAGAAAATGTATTGCAACAATTTAATGATTTAGTAGCACAATCAGATTATATTATAGCGCATAATATTAGTTTTGATGAAAAAATTCTAGGAGCAGAATTATTACGAAAAAAAGTAAACAGTAATTTTAAGTCAAAAAGAAAGTTGTGCACCATGAAAGCCTCTACCAATTACTGCAAGATACCGGGTCATTATGGTTATAAATGGCCGACACTATCAGAATTACATATCAAACTATTTGGAGAAGATTTTGAAGGAGCTCACGATGCATCCGCAGATATCATGGCAACAGAGAAATGCTTTTGGGAAATGAAACGATTGGGGTGGAT
This sequence comes from Aquimarina sp., assembly GCF_977115655.1. Classification (NCBI taxonomy): domain Bacteria; kingdom Pseudomonadati; phylum Bacteroidota; class Flavobacteriia; order Flavobacteriales; family Flavobacteriaceae; genus Aquimarina; species Aquimarina sp. The sequence continues at coordinate 16,144 of NZ_CDSBKO010000005.1, read as the reverse complement.
TTAGAACATATATAAAAAGAAAAATGATGGTTATTGATTTTATAGAACAGCAGATAAAAACATTTGTAGAAAGTAAACGACCAACAGAAGAAATTAGAGAGCAACTAGATATAGGATATAACTATGATGGCAGATCTGTAGAAATATTAGAAATCCGACCACAATGGGATGATCCCTCTATTATCCATAAATACCCTATTGCCAAAGCAACCTATATCAAGTCCCAAAAACTATGGAAAATATATTGGAAACGTGCCAGTGGAAAATGGCAATCTTATGAGCCACAATCTGAGGTTACCACTATTCAGGATTTTCTATCCATAATTGAGGAGGATACTCACGGATGCTTTTGGGGGTAAATAGATTATTTATGGGACTTAAAGAACTTAAAGAACAGCTAATACAACAAGATCAAAAACAGTTGATAAAATTGCTTTCAGAACTATACAAAAATGTACCTGCTGCCAAAGATTATTTGGATATTTATGCTACAGGAGATGTACAATTGTTGATCGAAAAACAGAAAACAGAAATTGAAAAATACGTATATCCCAGAGGGCGAAATATGGTAACTAACGAAAAAGAAGCCCGAAAGTTAATCCGAACCTTACAAAAAATGAAAATTCCAGAACTTACCATAGAACTAAATCTTCGTTATACGGATTGCTGCATTACTATGATGGAGGACTTTGGATACAGTGATGAATCCTATGAAATTTCTCTCGAAAATCATTTTTACCAAGCTGTAGAACTAATGGAAAGAGAAAATATGTCCTCTCGTTATGAGGATTTAGTCGGTAATCTTACACAAAGAGGACGAGAATTTGGGTTGCTCGAGCAGTAGTAGTGGTACTGTTTTTCCTGTTATTTATAAGTTTTAAGATCCTAAATTAGCTTGCAATATTGAGAACGAATGTATGCAAATCGTATGCACATTAAAAAAGGCTTCACGAGATAAAACTCTGCGAAGCCTTTTATTTAAAGGTGGTCCCACTTGGGCTCGAACCAAGGACCCCCTGATTATGAGTCAGGTGCTCTAACCAGCTGAGCTATGGGACCTAAAACGGAGCGCAAATTTAAACATTTGATATAAACGCACCAAACATTTTTATATAATTTTAAACACCTTTTTTATAATAGCAATTAAAAAGAGGTGTAAATTTTAGTTTTCTCCTTGATTTACAGGTTTTTCCTGACATAATTCTATCAAAACCCCATTGGTACTTTTTGGATGTAAAAAAGCAACTAATTTGTTATCGGCACCAGATTTAGGGGTTTTGTTGATTAATTGAAAGCCTTCTTTCTCTAATCGATCTAATTCTAGTTCGATATTTTCTACATCAAAAGCAATATGGTGTATACCCTCTCCCTTTTTTGCTATAAATTTTCCAATAGGACCATCCTCATTGGTACTTGCCAATAATTCTATCTTACTATCCCCTACCTTAAAAAAAGAAGTAAGTACAGCTTCACTTTCCACAGCCTCTTGTTTATATGGAGGGACTCCCAAAAGTTTTTCATATAATCTATTTGCTTGCTCTATATCTTTTACAGCAATGCCCAAGTGTTCTATTTTCTTGATAGGATTCATTTTTACTGTTTATAACGTACCCGGTAAAAATACAATTATACGATTTACGGATGAGAATTTCTTATAAAAAAACAACTCCCGGGTTAACTACTCCCGGGAGTCTAAATTGAAACATAATTGTATTACACAAACTCAACTTATACTAATCATGACAGTTTCAATTGTACTGTTATATTATTTCTACAAATTTGTATTTCCGTTTTTAATGTATTTGTACGTATATAACGTAATATAATTACGGTTACCCTATGCTTTTTAGTAATTTTGGCGAATATTTAACGTTTTCATTCATTTTAAGTGCTGAGAAATCAATTTTAAAAAAAACATCTTGAGCAAAAATCACATAAAATAACAAATGCCTGGACTTATTATTTAGTTATAATAACTCAAAGCGAGTTAAAATATAAATCGAATCCTATTTATATAATTGAAAATCTATACAACGCTTACCTTCTTTTTGAAACAGTTTAATCTGCGTCATTTCTAACACTCACAACAAAAAGCAAACAACAAATCATATAATCTAAGTCTTTAAAAGCAAAACTGCTCTATGTCTTAATGATTTTAATATGTATTTTTGTACCATGGAAACAAACAGACAGAAAAAAATTGCAGGAGTATTGCAGCAAGATGTAGCAGATGTAATACAAAGTGCATTGCGAGAAGCAGGAGTGCAAGGAATATTGGTTTCTGTAACCAAAGTAACTGTAACTACAGACCTATCTATAGCAAAAGTGTATATGAGTATTTTTCCGCATCAGGAAGGGGAAAAGGTATTAAAAGAAGTAAATGTAGTAAAATCGCAAATAAAACATAAAGTAGCGCAGCGCACTAAACACCAGTTACGCCGTATGCCAGAGCTATCGTATTTTATAGACGATTCTTTAGAGTATATTTCTAATATAGAAGAAGCAGTAAAAGGTAAAGAGGATCCTATAAATAATCCCGACCTTCTGGAAAGACGTAAAAAGAAGTGAATTTTTCGTACTACATAGCAAAGCGATATCTATTTTCGCCCGGTAGCAGTAATGCCATTAATATCATTACTATTATTGCAGCTACAGGGGTAGTAATAGGAGCAATGGCTTTGTTTTTGGTGCTTTCGGGATTTGCAGGGCTTAAAGATTTTAGCCTTCAGTTTTCTACCTATTTTGATCCCGATCTAAAGATTTTTCCAGAAAGCGGAAAAACATTTACGTTTACCAAAACCCAAAAAGAAAAACTTGCTAAGCTGGATGGTGTTGCCCATTTTTCTGAAATTGTAGAAGAACGGGTTTTTTTAGAATACAGGGATAAGCAAAAAACTACCTTTATAAAAGGAGTAGATGCCAATTATCCTAAGGTTATCTATACCGATAGTATTATAATATATGGCGAGTGGTTGACCAATAACGATTTTCAGGTAGTTGCAGGCAATAGTATTAGTAGAGAGCTTAGTATGGTGCCAGAGCAAACCTATACCAATTTGCTTAGTATCTACGTTCCTAAACCCGGAAAAGGTATCCCTAGCGATCCATCTAAAGCATTTAGTTCAGAAAAAGCAGTAACCATTGGTATTTATAGTGTAAACGAGGAGCTGGATAAAAAATATATTTTTGCTACTACAGATATGGTTCGCAAGCTGCTGGAGTTGCCAGAAGATAAAGTAACCCATATCGAACTTAAATTATCTTCACAAGCAAATGAAGAAGATATCAGACAAAACCTACAATCTATTTTTGAGAATAAGGTGGTTGTAAAAAACAGGATGCAGCTTAACGATACCTTGTATAAGATGCTAAATACCGAAAATTTGGTATCTTATCTGGTAATTACCCTAATTGCCGTTATTGCATTGTTTAACGTTGCAGGAGCTATTATAATGATGATTATCGATAAAAGAAGTAATGTAAAAACACTATACAATATTGGGGCATCCCTGGTAAATATTAGAAAAATATTTTTGTTTCAAGGTTCTCTTATGACAGTCTTAGGAGCTTTACTAGGATTACTTTTAGGATTTATACTCATTGTGTTGCAGCAACAATTTGAGCTATTAATGATCACCCCATCACTACCATACCCGACTCGCATAACCGTTATGAGTTTTGTCGTTGTGTTTTTTACAATTACCTTAATAGGATTTATAGCTTCATTATTAGCATCCAGCAGGATCAATCAAAAATTGGTAAGTTAATTTTATATGTATTTTGGGCGTTCGGGCGGGCTATCCGTTTTTACTCCTCGATACGTTGCTCCCTCGCCAAGCTTATTCTGATCTTGCCGAAAGGCTAAGGATAACAAATGACCTGAGGCAACCTCGAAGGGCAAAATAACAAAGGCTTCAGGATAGCAACTTCTCTGCGGGGTAACCACTACTATCCCTAACGCAAAATAAAACACTAGAAAGCTTTTAACTTTATTATGTTATATTTTCTGGTTTTACATTTTGTGTCCTAAAATAGATTCCGTTTTTCAACGGAATGACAAAAAAAATAGTGCCCTGAGGTGGCTCGAAGGGCAGCATTTCAACGGAATGACAAAAACCAATAGTGCCCTGAGGTGACTCGAAGGGCAAGTAAACATTTAACTTTATTATGTTACATTTTTTGGTTTTACATTTTGTGTCCTAAAATGGATTCCGTTTTTCAACGGAATGACAAAAACCAATAGTGCCCTGAGGTGACTCGAAGGGCAGCATTTCAACGGAATGACAAAAACCAATAGTGCCCTGAGGTAACTCGAAGGGCAAGTAAACATTTAACTTTATTATGTTACATTTTTTGGTTTTACATTTTGTAACCTAAAATGGATTCCGTTTTTCAACGGAATGACAAAAAAAATAGTGCCCTGAGGTAACTCGAAGGGCAGCATTTCAACGGAATGACAAAAAAATAGTGCCCTGAGGTGGCTCGAAGGGCAGCATTTCAACGGAATGACAAAAAAAATAGTGCTCTGAGGTGACTCGAAGGGCAAGTAAACATTTAACTTTATTATGTTATATTTTCTGGTTTTACATTTTGTAACCTAAAATAGATTCCGTTTTTCAACGGAACGACAAAAACCAATAGTGCCCTGAGGTAACTCGAAGGGCAAGTAAACATTTAACTTTATTATGTTATATTTTCTGGTTTTACATTTTGTAACCTAAAATAGATTCCGTTTTTCAACGGAATGACAAAAACCAATAGTGCCCTGAGGTGACTCGAAGGGCAGCATTTCAACGGAATGACAAAAACCAATAGTGCCCTGAGGTGGCTCGAAGGGCAAAATAGTAAAGCACTCAGGGAAAGGAAACTCAAAGAGCAACGTTTTTAGACAAATTCAAACCCTTTAAACGCAGATTCTACTTCGTTAAAAGCAGCAAATACATCTTCGGGCAGATCGCTGGTTACCATTTTGGTTCGATAATCTTTAAAATGGGGAATGCCTTTAAAGTAATTGGTATAATGTCTTCGGGTTTCAAAAACCCCTAGTTTTTCTCCTTTCCAGTCTATTGCCATTTGCAAATGCCTGCGTGCTGCATAAACCCGCTCTTCGATAGTAGGAGGAGGTAAATGCTCACCTGTTTTAAAGTAGTGCTTAACTTCTTTAAAGAACCAAGGATAACCAATACTTGCCCTGCCAATCATAGCGCCATCCAAACCATATTGTTCCTTCATTTCCATAGCGCGTTCCGGAGTATCCACATCGCCATTGCCAAATATAGGAATATGCATTCTTGGGTTGTTTTTTACATCACTAATTGGTCGCCAATCGGCATTACCTTTGTACATCTGTGCTCTGGTACGACCATGTATGGCAATTGCTTTTGCTCCTGCATCCTGTAATCGTTCTGCTACCTCTACAATTTTTATAGAATCATGGTCCCAACCCAATCTGGTTTTTACCGTTATTGGCAATTTGGTATGTTTTACCATTGCTTCGGTAAGTGATACCATAAGATCTATATCTTTAAGTATTCCCGCTCCGGCACCTTTGCTTACCACTTTTTTTACAGGACATCCAAAATTAATATCAATAATATCCGGTCCTGATGCCTCTACAATCTCTACAGATTTTAACATCGAATCCAGATTGGCACCAAAAATCTGGATTCCCACAGGACGTTCTTTTTCGTAAATATCCAGTTTCATCACACTTTTTGCGGCATCTCTAATCAGTCCTTCGCTGGATATAAACTCTGTATATACCACATCGGCACCTTGCTCTTTGCATAATGCGCGAAAGGGTGGGTCACTTACATCCTCCATTGGTGCTAACAATAAAGGAAATTCTCCTACATCTATGTCTCCTATTTTGGCCACGGGATTTACTTTTTTTGGCAAAAGTACAAATTCTTTTAGACCTCACAGGTCTTAGAGTCTATGTGAGGTCTAAAAATATAGTAGGAGATAGTATAAACCTTCTAAAATCGATTATATTTGCAAGTCATTAAGAGCGTGAACACTGCGTGAGGGATAGAAGCAAGCTACCATGTAGCGCGTATAGCCCGACCTGTAATGAAATGTAAGGTCACGCACTTAATTATTTCGAAAAAGAAGAATAACCTTAAACAGGTCTTAAAACAGGATTAATATACCAAACGAAACGATTATGTAGAGTAGATGGTATATAAGACAAGAGAAACCATACATGAAAAACATTAGAAATTTTTGTATTATAGCACATATTGACCACGGTAAAAGTACGTTGGCAGATCGATTGTTGGATTTTACAGGTTCTGTAACTGCCCGCGAAGCGCAAGCACAACTTTTGGATAGTATGGATTTGGAACGGGAACGTGGAATTACTATCAAAAGCCATGCGATACAGATGGAATATATGTATAAAGGCGAAAAATATATTTTGAACCTTATTGATACCCCCGGGCACGTAGATTTTTCGTACGAGGTTTCAAGATCTATTGCAGCTTGCGAAGGGGCTTTGCTTATCGTAGATGCTGCACAAAGTATACAAGCACAAACCATATCTAATTTATATCTGGCACTAGAGAACGATCTGGAGATTATACCAGTACTTAATAAAGTAGATTTGCCCAGTGCAAACCCAGAAGAGGTAACCGATGATATTGTAGATCTGTTAGGATGTGATCCAGAAGATGTGATTCCTGCCAGTGCCAAAACAGGGCTTGGTATAGAAGAGATATTAACCGCAGTTATCGAGCGTATTCCTGCCCCAAAAGGAGTAGAAGACGAACCACTACAGGCATTGATTTTTGACTCGGTATACAACCCTTTTAGAGGGGTAGAAACCTATTTTAGAGTTGTAAACGGAGAAATTAGAAAAGGACAGCAAATTAAATTTGTTGCTACCGGAAAAAACTATTTTGCAGACGAGGTTGGTACCTTAAAATTAAACCAGGTTCCTAAACAGGTTATCAAAGCAGGAGATGTAGGATATCTTATTACCGGTATTAAAGATGCTCGAGAGGTAAAAGTAGGAGATACGATTACCGATGCAAAAACTCCCACAAAAAATGCAATTAGTGGTTTTGAAGATGTAAAACCAATGGTATTTGCAGGTATTTACCCAGTAGATACCGAGGATTATGAAGAACTTCGTAGTTCTATGGAAAAGCTGCAACTTAATGATGCGTCTTTGGTATTTATACCAGAAAGTTCTGCGGCTTTGGGTTTTGGTTTTAGATGTGGATTTTTGGGGATGTTGCACATGGAGATTATTCAGGAACGTTTGGAGCGCGAATTTGATATGACCGTTATTACTACAGTACCCAACGTATCCTACCATGCATTTACCAATAAAAACCCCGATGATATAATTATTGTTAATAACCCGTCAGATTTACCAGATCCGTCTTCGATGAACCGTGTAGAGGAACCTTATATCAAAGCTTCCATTATTACCAAATCCGATTTTGTAGGCTCTGTAATGTCTTTATGTATTGAAAAACGAGGAGAAATTACCAATCAAACTTATTTAACTACAGAGCGGGTAGAATTAACTTTTGATATGCCATTGGCAGAGATTGTTTTTGATTTTTATGATCGTTTAAAAACCGTGTCCAAAGGATATGCATCTTTTGATTATACACCAATTGGTATGCGTGCTTCTAAGCTGGTAAAAGTAGATGTTTTGCTTAATGGTAATATTGTAGATGCATTATCTGCATTATTGCATAAAGATAATGCTTATGATATAGGAAAAAGGATATGCGAAAAATTAAAAGAACTAATCCCTCGCCAACAGTTTGATATCCCTATACAAGCAGCAATAGGAGCTAAATTTATTGCTCGTGAAACGGTAAAAGCACTGCGTAAAGATGTAACAGCCAAGTGTTATGGAGGGGATATTTCTCGTAAGCGTAAATTATTAGAAAAGCAGAAAAAAGGAAAGAAACGTATGCGACAGGTGGGGAATGTAGAAATCCCTCAAGAGGCATTTATGGCAGTCCTTAAACTTAATGATTAAACTGAGGTCTGTAGATAAATATTTATCTAAAGCAAAAAATAAAAATTGGACAGACAATGTTTTATACAAGTCCAATTTGTTTGTAGAGCGCAGTCGGGAACTATTTTAATTAAGCAGGTTTCGATTGCGCTCCATATTTTAATCCATTGATAAAGTAAAGCAGGAAACTATTACGGATAAATACAGAAAATAGTGTATAGGGATTATAATTCTCTAGGTTAAATACACAAATTAATATCAGGGCTAAATCAACATAAAATAACATTAATCTTTCTAGTAGAAATTCGATTTTTTTCCTTTATAAATCTTTTATGCCATTTCATATTAATTTAGCTATACAATAAAATAGTATTATATATTGATTACAGCTTTTTTGGCCTTAATCATTTTATGAAGCATGTATTCTACACCATTGTCATTATTGCTTTTTGTAGTGTAATTGGCAATGGCTTTAACATTTGGATGCGCATTTTCCATTGCAAAACTATATGTGGCTCTGGTCATCATTTCCAGATCATTATTATAATCTCCAAATACCATAGTTTCTTCTGGGGATATATTATAGCTTTCTTGTAGTTGTTGTAACGCATAGCCTTTATTGGCAAGATTATGAGAAAGATCTAACCAAATCTCGCCGGATACTTTTACTTTTAAATTATTTTCGAGATGCTTAAAGGCCGGATACAGGTATTTTTCTGCTCCTTTATGATTGCAAATAGCAATTTTAAGGTATTGATCATCGGTAATATCCGCAAGGTTTTCAACTATTTGGTAACGGTCATAAAACTCACTGAACATATCTATAAAACTTTGTCCATGATCCTCGACATATCCGCGTTTTCGTCCGCACAAAACAACTTGCGAGCCATGTAGTGTTTTAATAATGTCCAGCAACTCCAAATATGTTTGGCGATCAATCTCTGTAGTTTGCAACTCTTTGCCTTGCCGCATGGTTAATGCACCGTTTTCTGCAATAACATAAATATCATCTTTAATAGGTTTTAGCTTATCGATAATACTATAATATTGTCTTCCGCTAGCAGCAACAAAAGTTACCCCAAGGCTATGTAATTCCTCAAATAGCTCAAAGAAATGCTGACTTACTTCTCCTTTGTTGTTAAGAAGTGTGCCATCCATATCCGTAGCAACCATTTTTACCTTAGCTAAATCCATATTGATTTATAATTTATAAGATGCAAAGGTATGTAGTTACCATAAATAGAATATAGTAGAGTTGTAAAATTTGTATTAAATTAGCAAAAACCTATAAATGATTATCTTTTATTGAAGAATCTGTAATTATAGTAGGTTTTTAAACCTAATTGAATTTCATTTTAACCATTTGGCACTATCCTGCCTGTAATCTGTAAAAATGTTATTTTTAAGATGCTATATATAGAGTAATTTAGCCAAACTAATTTATGTTTTATAAGGAAATTGCACAAATTGAGACAGAGATAATAAGTGCAATAGTTTAAAAAGTAAAAAAGAACAGATGAAATTTTTTCAGAAAGAAGTACAACTTCCTCCTTATCCCAGAGGTTTTCACCTTATTACCAAACAGATAGTTACAGAAATTACTGAAATCAAAGAGATCAAAACAGGGCAATTACAAGTGTTTATTAAGCATACTTCTGCCAGTTTAACTATAAATGAAAATGCAGATGCTACGGTGCGTGAGGATTTTGAAAGCCATATTAATGCTATGGTACCAGAGGGGGCACCTTATTATAAACATACTTGTGAAGGACCTGATGATATGCCGGCACATATTAAGGCTTCGTTAATGGGTACTTCGGTTCTTATACCAATTACTAATGGGACATTAAATATGGGAGTCTGGCAAGGGATTTATTTATGCGAGCACAGAGATTACGGGGGAGCAAGAAAACTGATTTTAACAGCCTGCGGAATTGGGTGATGCGAACTATAGATATAAAAACCCTTTGATAAGCACAGTTTTTGAGCATACCAAAGGGCTTTTTTTTTATGGACTACAGCATATCTGTAGTGTATTAAAACCAATTTGCCCAAGGGATTCTGGACAACATAAGAATCCATGCAATAGTATAAAAAATAGCTAGTATTTTAAATTTTGGTGTAGAGGTAAGTTTTTTCTTGTGTTTAGAATATCCCATAGTAATAAAAACAATGGTTAAAATCATTACAATAGGATGTTCTACATTGTATAATCGCAGAGTAGCATCTTTCATGATTTCGCCCATTTTATGAGTTCCTGAGAACCAGACAACAAGGGGAGATACAAAGAAAATAATAATACCTATCAAAAGTTGAATATGTGTTACAATAAGCGCAAATAAAGAAATTCTAAAATCTTTTGGACCATATTCTTTTTTGGTAAAGAACCCAATAAGTGCATTAATAGTAGCTAAGGTAACAATAAGGACAACAAGATAAGCCCAATAAGAGTGAACGATTTGAATAGCTTCGTACATAATGAGGTTTTTAATTTGTTTCAAAGGTACATATAATGCACAAAAAAACCTCGTTTTAATAAGAAACAAAGAACCGTAAAGATAAACCCGGATTATCCATGTGGTTAAGTTAAATTGTATTAAGGCCAGACGTAGTTAATATGAATGTTTTAAGCTATTTAAAAACGTAAACTAAAACAGAACTTTGATATGTTTGCTCTTGCTAAAATACGATCATGGATAATCTGGGTTTAAAAAGTATTGGCTATAGATTATTACATATAGTTCTTACTCCAGAGCCTCTTCCGGGACTTCTCCGGTCAAGGTTTGTAAAAACAAGTGGATCTCATTTACTTGCTGTGAACTTAATTTTTGATTCAATTGGGTTTCTCCCATAATAGCAATAGCTTCTCTAAGATTTTGTACACTACCATCATGAAAGTATGGTGCTGTTTTTTCAATATTGCGCAGTGAGGGAACTTTAAACACGTATTTATCAGCCTCATTTTTGGTAAGATCAAATTTACCATTATCAATATTTTTACTTTTTGTATGCTCCCAATAATTTACGGTAAGTCCAAATTTTTGATACATATTACCTCCCAGTAATGCCCCCGAATGGCAAGTAGTACAACCAACACTTATAAAAGTTTCCATGCCCTTTTTTTCATATTTGTTTAATGCAGAATTTTCGCCTGCTATATAAGTATCAAACTTAGATGGAGTAATTAGTTTTCGTTCAAAAGCACCAATGGCTTTTTCTATATTTTTATATGTTATAGGCTGTTTTTCCTCAGGGAACGCTTTGCCAAAAAGCTCGATGTATTCGTCAATTTTAGATATTCGGTCCACTACTACTTTTTCGCTGGGCATTGCCATTTCTATTGGGTTTAATATAGGGCCTCCTGCCTGTGCTTCTACATCGGGTTCGCGTCCGTCCCAAAATTGGGATATGTGTAATGCCGCATTAAGGGTTGTGGGAGAGTTGCGCCCCCCTGGTTTGCCATCATTACCTATCGAAAATGATAAATTATCCACACCATAGGTTTTTAAATTATGGCAAGTATTACAGCTTTGTGTATTATCCTTAGAAAGCCTTTTATCGTAATAAAGTTTTTTGCCAAGAACTACTTTTTCATGAGAAATAGGATTGTTTTTATTTTCAGCTACTTTGGGTAGTTCCCCAAAAGTTTTTCGGGCTTTTTTGTCAATTTCTGATACTGTATCCTCCTTGTTTTCTGTAGAAGAAACAGGAATATAATCTTTTTCCTTTTGTTTAGAATCCTTTTTGCACCCTATACATAATGTAAGGATGAAGACCCATTGAAGTACGTTTTTCATATTGTTAATTTTGTGTTAGATGTTATATTTTAACGTTGGTTTTTTTTATGTCGTTATACGATATTGATACTTACAAAAAAGAGTATTTTTTTAGAAAAAATAAGATATTGAAAGTTTTTTGGAGTTTTGATTTCAAAACGATTTTTGAGCAGGTTTATTGCTTTTTGTGATAAGAAAATAAGGAAACTTGAAAACTCTTATCCAGAGATAAGTAAGAAAGGATTTGTATACGTTATATCAAAGTACAACAGGTCAATCAATTTTTATCAAAAATTATTTTTTAGACCCCTATCAAATTATATTTTGTAAGATTCTTTATGTCACTTTTCTTTTTTTTGGATTTCAAAAATCAATAATTCAAGAGCAAATCCTCAAGAATTAAAATAATATCATATAGGTTGTGTATGATGCTTTTTTTCTATTAGCTGAAAATAAAACGAAAGTAAAAAAGATAGAATAATGTATGCTGAAACTATAAATGTAGCGCCATAAAAAACAGAATCTATGGCAAACCAACTGCCATAGTATATTATAAAAAACAATCCTGTTGCAAATTTGATAAATTCGGCAAATAAAGAAATCAAGTGGCGATCCATAAGAGAAGTGTACGCAAATATCGAGATAGCCAAAAAGGCAGCATATTGTATAATCTGGGCGAACTTCAGGTTTCCTATACTAATAAGCAAATGATACATTAATAAAATGGTAATAACCAATTGTGCCCAGGACCATAGTTTGAACAGTAGTGAACTATCTGTTTTATATTTTTTTCGGGTATAAGGATTGGTAATGATCTGTACGGGATATTTTTCTTTTACATCCTTGGGGCGCCAACCCGTTGGCATAAACCATATTCTTATTTTATCTGCCCGGTTGTTGGTTCTCCAGGCATCTTTTAACAGTTCCCATAGGTGCATATAATTAATTAAGAAAGGATTCCAGGTATCTACAGGTTTTTTTACCCCATACACGGGGGGCTTGTCAGGGATTTCTTCCTGAAAAGTTCCGAAAAGTTTGTCCCAGAAAATGAATATTTCAGAATAATTCTTATCCACATATTCATCATTGATAGCATGATGTACCCGGTGATGTGACGGAGTTACTATAATGTACTCAAAAAACCCCATTTTATTAATTAGTTTGGTATGATACCAGAATTGAGCAAAAAAATGGACAGGGGCAACCAAAGCAACTACTTTTGCAGGGATACCAATTAATGCCAGAGGTATATAAAGAAAAAAATATATAGAAACTATTGCAGAAACATTTTGTCGTAATGCACATGCCAGATTATACTCCTCACTGCTATGATGAATAATATGCCTGTTCCAAAATAAATTTATGGTATGATTAAAGCGATGAGACCAATATCCTGCAAAATCCAAACCTATAAAAGTTAGTGTATAAACAAGTAATGTAGATTCAATTTTAAGTAATGCCAGATTTTCTGCCATCCACTCATAACTAATAATAACTACAGTAAGTCCAATTAAAGTTTTAAGGGTATTGGTGATGCCAGAACTAATACTCGAAATAGTATCCATGCCCTCATTTACAGGTGTTTTTTTCCATCTGCTTATCCAGTACTCTATAAGTATTAGAACTATAAATGCCGGGATAGCATAACTTAAGGCAGTGGCATAAGTTTCCATTTATATTTTAGATTTATATAAAAATAAGGAAAATATTTATGGATAAAAAATCAACACCCAAAGCAAACTCACAAGGGATGTTTACACAACAGACCTTGTTTTTTGAGGCAAGTGTTTAAGGATTAAAAACATTTGGGCAGGAATTAATTACTTCAGAATTAAAAACCGACACACAATATATTCTTAAAAACGCTGTATTTTTTAATCTAAAAAAAAGAGAGAATACCCCCTTTAAAAAAACAAAAGAAAATGAGTTATTTTTTTCATTTTAAAAGACTATATTTGCAGCCTGAAAAAAGCTAGTATTCAGTACTGTTGAGTGCTTGGTTTTTTTTAACATAATTAATACTAAACATTAAATAGTTATATAATGTCTAAAGTTACAGGTAAAGTATCTCAAATTGTAGGTCCGGTTATCGATGTAGAATTCGTAGCTGGTACTGAATTACCAAAAATTTATGATTCGTTAGAAATTAACAAAACAGACGGTAGCAAGCTAGTGTTAGAGGTTCAATCTCACATAGGTGAAGATACTGTACGTACTATTGCAATGGATTCCAGTGATGGATTAAGCAGAGGTATTGAGGTTGTTGCAACAGGAGCTCCAATTCAAATGCCAATAGGAGGAGAAGTATATGGACGTCTATTTAATGTAATTGGGGATGCAATTGATGGTCTTGGAAATCTTCCAAAAGCAGGAAAAGACGGGCTTTCGATTCACCGTCAAGCACCTAAATTTGAGGATTTATCAACTTCTACAGAAGTTTTATTTACAGGTATTAAAGTAATTGATCTTATTGAGCCTTATGCAAAAGGAGGTAAGATTGGATTATTTGGAGGAGCCGGAGTTGGTAAAACGGTATTAATCCAGGAGTTGATTAATAATATTGCAAAAGGGCATGGAGGTCTTTCTGTGTTTGCAGGAGTTGGAGAAAGAACCCGTGAAGGTAATGATCTTCTTAGAGAGATGTTAGAGTCTGGAATTATCAAATATGGTGATGACTTTATGCACTCTATGGAAAATGGGGGATGGGATCTTTCTAAAGTAGATAAAGAAGTAATGAAAGATTCTAAAGCTACTTTTGTATTTGGACAGATGAATGAGCCACCAGGAGCACGTGCACGTGTAGCACTTTCTGGTCTTACTATAGCAGAATATTTTCGTGACGGAGCTGGAGACGGACAAGGAAAAGATGTACTTTTCTTCGTAGATAATATCTTCCGTTTTACACAAGCAGGTTCTGAGGTATCGGCTCTTTTAGGGCGTATGCCATCTGCCGTAGGATACCAACCTACTCTGGCAACAGAAATGGGGGTAATGCAAGAACGTATTACTTCTACAAAAACAGGATCGATTACATCTGTACAAGCGGTTTATGTACCTGCGGATGACCTTACCGATCCAGCACCAGCAACTACATTTGCTCACTTAGATGCAACTACAGTATTGTCTCGTAAAATTGCTGAGCTAGGTATTTATCCGGCAGTAGATCCATTAGATTCTACTTCCAGAATCCTTTCTGCAGATATCCTGGGAGACGATCACTACAACTGTGCACAACGAGTAAAAGAGTTGTTACAACGTTATAAAGAATTACAGGATATTATAGCTATCCTGGGTATGGAAGAATTATCTGAAGACGATAAACTGGCAGTAGGACGTGCTCGTCGTGTACAACGTTTCTTGTCCCAGCCATTCCATGTAGCAGAACAATTTACAGGTATACCGGGAGTATTAGTAGATATTAAAGAAACCATAAAAGGATTTAATATGATTATGAACGGAGAATTAGATCACCTTCCAGAAGCTGCGTTTAACCTTAAAGGTACTATTGAAGAAGCTATCGAAGCTGGTGAGAAATTGTTAGCAGAAGCATAAAAATAGTAGCGAGAGGTTAGGTAATAAATAAGATTGGTTTCTCTCTTATTTATTACCTAAGTGCTAATTGCTCAATACTTAATACTTAAAAAATATGTATTTAGAAATAGTAACTCCAGAAGCCGTATTATTTAGCGGAGAAGTAACCTCAGTTGCAGTGCCTGGAGTAAATGGAGAATTCCAGATGTTAGATAACCATGCACCGATAATTTCTTTATTAGGAAAAGGAAATGTTAAAATATACGGAGACATGAATATAGAGGAAGAAGTAAACGATAAATTTACCAAAGGGGAAAATGGATCAACACTACTTTCTATTTCTTCAGGAACTATCGAAATGAAAGATAATAAAGTAATTATTCTGGCAGACTAATTATTCTAAATAATTATCATTATATATATCCCTGTTAATAGCTCTATTAACAGGGATTTTTTGTTGTCAAGCCCGGGATTATGCAATAGAAAATCTATAACACCTTTAATCTACTGCAAATGATAAATGGTATAATATAACCGTTACACTTGATTTTTTAATTGATAACCATAGCCCTTCGATAAACTCACGGTAAACTACTATGCTAAAACTAAGAAAATCATTGTATTTATGATGTCTAAAAGTCTCATAACCAAGTTATATTGCATGATCCGGACAATGTCATTAAGTTACCCCTGTATCTTTTTGAGGATTAAATATCTGTAAAAGCAAAATACCCCTTTACTTCCATAATGGATTCCAGATCAAACATAGGATGACAAGCAGAAAGCATTGTGTTTTGGTTATTTTGTCATCCTATGTTTGTATAGGGTTTAAATTTCAATAATGATTTACTTTGTT